>CAZJJV010000065.1:0-2715 GCA_964546415.1 uncultured Candidatus Saccharibacteria bacterium | reverse complement strand
AAGTAGAAGTGGCTATATAGGTGATGGTGTCTTGATAAACTCCAGCTGGCTGATCTGCGCCAATTCTTACATTGTATTCAATGGTAATGTTATCACCGGCTGCAGGCCCTGAATATGAGGCGAGGGTGGCAGGAGAAGTAGATAAGGTGCCTGGCGTAGAGGCTGTTGATCGGAAGTCAGAAGCAACGATATTGGAGGTAGCATCTCCATATCTGGCTGATTGAGCAGCAGCATAAATTCCAAATCCGTAGGTGCCAGACCAATCAGATATTTCATTTGCTCCGGACATAAAGCCGGTATCTTGAACAGTAATAGTATAGCCGTAAGAAGCGTTGGTAGAGATTCTCAGATTTGTGCCCCAAGCCCCATTGCCTACATCGGTTCCATCTGTCTCACCAAATCCCAAATTGGTATCTTTGTAGTTGGAGCCATCTTGACCCCCCGAAAAGGTTGCACCAGAAACGGTAATAGCGGTAGAATCGTTAGTGGCTAAAGTATAAGAGTTACCTGTGGTCCCGCAGGTTTTTGCCAATATCCAAATCCGCGAAGAGGTTGCCGGATCGGTGTTAGCGGCTACATAGCTGGAATCGTTAGCGTTAATCGCTCTTGACAAGTTAGCGGCTGCCTGATCAGCCGAAGGACCGATATAAACATAAGTAACATCATCATCGGCTTCAGCCTGTGTATCTTTAAAGGTGTAGGTTTGACCCCGAACAGTCACTGTGTCTCCCTCGCTAAGGTTGCTGAAGTTGGAAATAGTGACCGAACCATAAGCACATTTGGCGCCTAAAAGCTTGTGATAGGCATTAGGTTCTAAGGTTCCAAAATCAATAGCATTAGGCTCTGTCCCGCTATTCATTCCTCCTTCAATGGCAAAACTTAAAAGAGGCTCTACTGTAGCCTGCAATACCACCTGATCGTCGGTAAGAATGTAAACAGCAGTATAAGCATCATCGTTGGTGGTGTCATCGTTTTCGGTGGTTTTTACATAAATTTTCTTCAAGCCCGTGGTGGCAGGGTTGGTGATTTTGGTATTTAAAACCTCTACCTTAATCCAGGTGTTGGCTTCCAAGTCTGTTTCGCCTAAAGCGCCAGTACCATTACCAATTGTAATAGTCAAAACATTGCTGGAAACAGAAAAAATATCCTCATTGGATGCTGTTCTGGTGCTTACTGGGTTTATACAAGAACCCCAAGAAGGAGTAGAACCAGTGCCTCCGCGATAAAGACAAATATCGCTTCCTGTTAAACTACCCACTGTAAATCCTCCAAGATCCCAATCAATTACAATTTTATCTCCAAGGGTTTCTCCGACACCACCTCCACCACCTTGCAAAGCAGTGGTAATTCTAAAGACTACCGAATGATTAGCAGCGGTGCTAATTTTTAATCTACTTAAAGTATCAGAAACATTAGTAAGCCTTGCCGCTGCCTCTACATCGGGGAAAGAAAGCAGGTTCAAACCTAAAACCAATATAACAACAAGGAATCGAGGAAGAACTTTCAACATAATTTATTTTTATATAACAAATTTTTATAATTTTTTAAACCTTTCGACCTTTTGTTGGATTTAATATTTTGAATTTTAAAAGGTTGATGTGGAAATTAAGGTTACAATATGGTGGTAAAGTCCGGCCGGGGTGGCTGGGTCAATTGAAACCCTATGGTTAACTGTGGTTTGACTGTCTTCAATTGGACCCGAATAACTAGCGATAGTTTGGGGGACAGAATTAATAGGATAATCTTGGTCATTCATTTGGCCCTCAGAACCAGAGGTTCTTATTCCATATTCTTCATGGCCTGCACTTACCTCACCATCAGAAACATCAGTAATTTCATGCCCACCCTCTATTCTGAAATTTCCGTCTTCAACAATTGTGGTGACATATCCCCATTCTCCATTAGTTGAAGTGGTTACCTGGTAATTTACAGTAGAAACCGCCGAAGGGCTCAAGCTTTGGAAATCCAATGCATTAGCAGAAATACTAAAGGTGAAAAATAGGGCAGAGGTATAAGCCTCGGCTGATTCTGGGCCCCAACCGGTCATCGTGAAGTCTCCTTGTTTAGCCCTTACCCTTATCTTGTAGCCGGTTTCTGGCTCCAAACCAGTAACCAGTTCTCCGCTCGCACCCCCCCATTCTTCGTATGTCTGCCAATCTTCAGGCCCCAAAGTATCTCCTACTGTGTTATCGTTTTGGATATATCTTACTGTTGACCAATTATCATCAGTGATGGCGATAGCAAACAAAGTGTCTGAAGGGTTGTTACCCGGATTAATAATAAAATGAAGTTTATTATAATAAGCAGGACTACCATCGTTCACTAAGGTAGGGGCTGGAGGCAGATTCGCCATTATTCCAAACACCCAACCAGCTCCCACCACATAATTTTGGCTTCTTCCTTCTCCGCTTCCTAACTCTCCCACCGATTGAGACATCTGATAATTTTCTGATTTTTCTGGCCCCTCTCCAGCACTAATTGTTTCATACTTTATCTGGTAATTCTCTGACTCCATCACTGATAATGCATTTAAAGGTGCTAGAAAAATCAAACAAAGAATCAAAATTATGCTTGTGGAAAACTTCTCGTTGACTTGACTTAATATTTTGCTTATAATATTCTTGAGCGGGAATTGTTGGGGGGTGTCCTTGAGGCCGCCACAATCCCGCTCTTTTTTTATCTTTTTCATCCTCATACTAATGCTTTATACTTAAT
>CAZJJV010000064.1:0-2744 GCA_964546415.1 uncultured Candidatus Saccharibacteria bacterium | reverse complement strand
ATAGGCAGCAATATGAATCATAGCGTAATCCTCACCAAGTGCAACCAGACGTGCTATAAGTGGGGCTCCCTGATTTACCCATGTGGTATAATATCTTCCCAATCTTAATTTATAAATCTTTTCTCCAGGGAAAATAATTGTTCTAGAAAATTTGATTTTCTTTTCCTCTCTATTTATCCGGTACTCATAAAGCAAAAAATCACTTTTTTTCCATAAAAAAACCATCTCCTGGGATAGAAGGATTCTATCGCAAGGAATAAAAGTTCTTCGTAATTCAACCCTTTTTCGTAGAAATCGTGATGCATTTGTTTCCACTAAATATAACCTCTCATCCTTATGAGTTTCAATATAACCGGTAATCTGCTTCACTCTCCCCTCGGATGAAATTATGTAATGTAGCAATACAGAATCCCTTAATGCATTCACTCTGAAGTTGCCTTCCTTATCCATCCAGAACTCCGATACTCTTTCTCTGTTAACAACGACTTTCAATGAATCTACATTTACCCACTCACCTAAGGATATATATATCAAGATAATTAACCAGGACATCATAAACCTCCTTGTTCTTTCTTCCATAATAACCATCCTAATAGTCCTATGGAAGTATTATTAATTCCTAAAACATCCCGGGTACATATACCAGGATATCCCGCTTTTGGAATAAATCGAAGGTTTGTGATATCATTTGGGTCTTCAGCTTCCTGCCAATCATTAGAATCCTCTGAGGACTGGATGAGAAAGTGGTTCATTCTCACGAATAGAGTATCCCTTATATAGGTGATATCCGTGTTGATTTTGGGATACATGACGTTACCAAAATATAGCTTACAAGCATACTTGTACCATCCCTCTTCCTTGTTGTCTTTCGCTGTATTATTACCACATACATGAGTCATTCCCAATGCATGACCTATCTCATGCGCTAATACAAATCCCATTAGACTGTCTCTTAATGGAGGTAATACAGACTGATCACCTTTATGTGGACCATAAAAAATCACAATTCCTGTAGAATCAAGAAAGGCCCTCCTCCGAGGACCAAGAGAATGCCAAATTGCACTCCATACAGCAGAGTTATTCTCTATGTTCCCTTCATCAATTCTATCAAGATAAAGTGTTAATCCCGGGATATTTGTATAATCAGGAGATCCACACAGGTAAGCTATAATTACATGAATAGCATTCTTATAATCTCTATGAGAAGCCAAAAGTTCCTTTGCTTCTTGAAGAGTTAAATACTGCCAATCTACCCAAATTCCCTCTATTTCATCTTTGAAATATACTTTTATACCACTTGGGTATTTTGTAGAGAAATCTGTTTCTATACCCGGGGTTGTGCTTGCAAGTACTGCAGACTCCAGGGTTTTTTGGGCTACATTCTTTATAATGTCAAGATCATATCCAGGATAATAAATTCCCCATCCTGCAATCGTGTCTATCTCCACCCATACATCTTTATGTTGTGGGTCAGGGTCCTCCCAATAATCATCAAAACCATCTCCCTTTATTTCTGGACCATCCGGATAGAAAGCCCTCCTGTGGGTATAAGCAAATGGTAATCCGCTCTCTTCCTCGTCCTCAATTACCTCCACCCTTACACGGTCCCAGACCTGTAATGAATTATTTGCTTCTGCAGTTGCCTTGATAAAAGCTTCACCCGTATTATCTGGTTGGAAAACAACCTGCGCTATTCCCTCCTGGTTCAAGAAATAACCTGAAAGAGTAGTTGGGGTAAGGTAACCATTTGGTGGTGGGGTGTTATCAAGTGAAAAGTTTACTGTAATTCCATTCTGTGGATTATCGTCATACAGAGTTCTGAATAATATAGGCAAGGTGTATGGTATATCTGTCTCCTCTCCTACACGAACTGTAACACAGGAGTCATCCGTTATTGCCTGGATAGAATAAACGAAGGAATTACTTCCTCCACCTGCAGCTTCATAAAGGTAACAAAAAGAAGGAGTAGTAAGTATAAAATGATCATTACCATTGATTTTATTAAATTCTGCCTCAGCCCATACTTTATAACTCCCTGCCTCCATTTCATCTATCGTTACCCCATATTCTTCATGACCAAACTCGTCTCTGTTCGTAGTTAATTCTTCAACATAAGTATAGTTTGCAGTATAATGTCCTTGACCATTTAATCCATCCAGGTGTAATGTAACATCTACCGTATAGAATCCAGTACGATTCCGCAAACGATGACAGAAATAAAGGCAAGAGTATACACGAAAAGCAGTTTTACCTGATTCTTGATGCTTCAATTTACATTGGTCAAAGTCTATTATTACGTAATATACTCCTTTTAAAAATGCATCTATCATATGCTGACATTCACATCCTCCTGAGACTAACAAGATGCCGGCTATCAAATAAAAAAGATATCTTAATTTAATACCCCTCAACCTTTTCATACTGATTGCACTCCCCCAGTGGTAAATCGAACATAATTTCATTTTTTCCTTCTTTATTCATAGAAACTCCTAATGTTTCCAGGAGAAGCCTCACCCTATATACACCTTTATTCACCCTCTCCATTTCAAGAAGTTTTAATCTAATTGGTTTTAATCCCTTCATCGATAAAAAATCTGCAATCGGGACTTCACCGGTAATTTTCTTTAGTATTGGGCTATACTCTACTGGCGCTTCGATATAAGGATGAAACAAATAATAATTCACCTCTGCTTCTATCTTTTTTACTTCCATTTCAACAATTTCCCTCTCTGATAAATCCGCCA
>CAZJJV010000063.1:0-2796 GCA_964546415.1 uncultured Candidatus Saccharibacteria bacterium | reverse complement strand
ATACAATACTCCATTCTTATTCCTCTGTTTTTCACCCCATTCAATATATTTTAATGCTCCTAACTTTCCAAGCTGTTTTAACTCTGATTTTGAGTACGGGCAGATAAATATTCGGTATTTCAACTTACAAGGGTCTATTACAATGGTATCAGATTCTTTCGGACTTTTTATAACCGGTTTTAAAAATTCTTCCTCAATTTCGCCTGTCCAGCCTTTGGCGTTTTTAACTTCAAACACACCTTTATTTTTGTCGTGCTTCAAAACTTCCAAGTAAAAGAACTCATTTATCCCAGTAGTATAACCCCTCTTGACAATAGAAATATCTTCTAAAGGAACCAATTTCCCTTTCAAAATTTCAAGAATTTCAAAATACACATTCGGTGCACGCAGGTATTTACCCCATTTAGCCATTTCTTTCTTATCTTCCAGCTCTTTCCTCAAATAGTCAGCATCCACAATTCTTATTATCATCTCGTCATCTTCATAGACTTCCATATAAGGAGTTATTCTCTCATATTTCGCAGATTTGTTTTTTCTGAGAAGATGAGGACCTGCATTCTCTATTCGAGATACAAGTGCATCAACTCTCCTCCATCTTTCATTTTCCTGAAGTTTCAAATCCTGATAAGGTATTAGCTCTTTTAATTTCTTCTTCAACTTCACAAACTTAACCTTGTGTGAATCCCCGGGTTCAGAATTTTCAATAATGGTAAATATAGTATTAACAGAAGCATCTTCAAACCATGGTTCAACCCAAGAGCCAACAATGGCAATAAGTTTCATTTTTTCAAGGAAAAACTTTTTAAGATAATATCCATAAGCAACATCCAGCCATGAATTGGAAGTCACGATGCCCATTCTGCCTTCTTTTACCAGAAACTTAGCGACATGAAAGAACATATAGGCATAAATATCCGCCTGCTTTGAAAGTTTTAGCTGTATCCTTCCCTTATCCACCCATTCGGCAGTTAAATCTCTTTTCCTCCCAGGTGGCAAGTTAGCAAGATGATTCAATTCCCGTGACTCTGCAAGCTTTATTTCAAAAGCTTCCGGGTATTCTTCAAGCCAATCACATGCAATTACTTCTGTAAGAAACTTTTTATAACCTTTCACTTTTTTCTCAATCAACTCCTGTCTTATATAAGGAAAATTTCCAACTATCCCTTTAAAAAAGGGGAATTTTTCTTTTACAGGTATAAAATTATCTGGATTTGCTTTCGGAGGAGGAAATTCAAATTCATCTCCCGGATTTATCTCAAAAATGTCTTTAACAACTACTCGGGGGAAATTAGAATAGTCTGAAACACTCTGTCTAAAAAGATTTATTGTGGCAAGTTCCGCCGGAAAATGTGCTATATCTATTCCCCATAGTTGACTCAATATTTCACTGTGCTTCTTCCCATACGCTGAACGCCATCTAATTCTTGAATATAACCTGTTAAGAAAAGTTCCGGAGCCACATGTCGGGTCAAGATAAGAACCGTCATAATCATTTGCCACAAATCCAATTATAAAGTCCACAAGGTCTTCCCTTGTAAAATACTGCCCAAGAGAATGCCGGTCCTCAGGGGGTATAAGTTCCTCAAAAATTTCGCCGATTACATCTTCCTTTAATTGTGAAAAATTGTAGTTTTTAAGTTTTTTCAATAAATCATTTATGATATTCTCCGCTTTGTCTGGTAGTCCTTGGGTTTCAATAAAACTCGTCTCAAATACAGCATGCCAGTCTATTTTTTGTGCTTCTTTAAATGCTTCTATTAAAATTTCCTCAATAGTTCTTGAATCATCGGGATCCTTTCTTAATTCAGGCAAATTGGTAAAGTGTCTTCTTATGGTGAAATAAAACAGGATACGAGTGATTAAACTGTAAGCCCATTGTCTGCCTATGGTTTCATAGAAACTTTCCTCATCGACTTTTGCAATTCCCTGTTTCCTACCCCAGCTCTCTACTTCTTGTTTGACTTTCTTATCTTTCGTTTTTAATTTTATGTGCTCTGTTAACATAGGACTCAATTTCTCCACACTTTCCCCGAGGATCTTGATGAATATTAACTTGTCAGGAGGGAGCTTCTTCAAAATCCCATGTTGGTACAGAGACTGTAAGTCCATAAGAAAACCATCAAAAGCACGCATTATTTTTATCTGAATATCTCTTCTCTTCCAGTCCTCCAGGTTCCTGAGTATATAGTGATTATAATCCTTCAATTTGTTAACTCTACCACCCTCTATCTCATATAGTGCACCAGTCTCAAAATTCCAGACTATTGCATATTTAACTCCTAATCTGGAAGCTTTCAGAGGTAATCTGGAAATATCTTCCACTTTTCCGGGAGGTTTGATTTCAAAAAAAGAAAAAGCCTGATTGGAAAGTCTATCTATCCATAAAATCAAGTCTGGAAAGCCCCCACCAACAGATGTTTCGACAGTGCATTCAGTGAAGGGATGCCCGCCAGTTTTTAAAATATTTGCTAATTCACCACAAATCCAGGCTACAACTTCTCTTTCTGTAGACTTTATTGACGTCATGATTTAATTATATTACAAATCCAAATCGTTCACAAATTATTGGTTTTCTCATAAATAATTTCCTTCTGTAAAGAAGCCTAATTTTGAAGGAAAGTAATATTCAACAGTAAGATTGTATAAATAGCGCCAGAACATAGATAATGTAAATTTGCCTGATTCTCAACATTTTCATGAGTCAGGAACTATAGCATTCTTCGCTTTTGACCAGGGTGAAAGCCGCAGTGAACACACAGCACCCCATGACGCCTTGGTTTATATTCTTGATGGTGA
>CAZJJV010000062.1:0-2836 GCA_964546415.1 uncultured Candidatus Saccharibacteria bacterium | reverse complement strand
TATGCCAACTTTTTCAACCAACCCACCAATGTTTCTTTAGATAATCGCTTTGTTGTTTTTGGGGTGAGAGACATGGAAGAAGCCTTAAGGCCCATGGCAATGTACATTATTATGCGTTATATTTGGAACATTATTAGAGGAGAATTTAAAAAAAGAATTCTGGTAATAGATGAGGCTTGGTGGATTATGAAACATGAAGATGGAGCCTCTTTCCTTTTTGGTTTAGTAAAGAGGTGTCGGAAATATTGGTTAGGGGTCACTACTATCACCCAAGATGTGGGGGACTTTTTAAAGTCTCATTATGGCCAGCCAATTATCAACAATTCAGCCCTTACTCTTTTAATGAAAACTGCCCCAGCCGCTATTCCAGTAGTTAAAAAGGCTTTTGCTCTTACTGACCAAGAGGCAGACTTTTTGGTAGAGGCCCCTATTGGTGAAGGTTTACTTTTCGCTGGAAGAAAGCATGTGATTGTTAAAATCCAGGCCTCTTATGTAGAAGACCAGATTATTACCACCTCACCAGAACAGGTACTAAAAATTAAAAAATTAAAAGAGGAAAAGAAATAATCCATGGCTCAAAAAATTAAGGCTCCGTTTTTTAAAAAAGGGGGGTGGTGGAAAAAAATCCCTTCCGATGTTTTGCTTTCTCCGGGGGGAATAATTTTAATTTTTTTGGCTCTTATAATAGAACTTTGCGATCTTATTTTACCTGGTGTTGCTTTTTTAGAATATATAATAGAGATTCCTTTAGAAATTATTTTTCTTTTTCTTTTAGCCAAAATCGCTGATTATCCTTTAAAGGCAATGATTATTCCTTTTGTAATAGAAAGGATTCCTATTTTGAGTGATGTTTTGCCTACCTGGTTTTTAAAGCTGTTTGTTTAGGGATAGGGTTTTATTACCACCCTTCTATTTGGCTCTTTTCCTATACTTTCTGTAGTAACATCTCCTCTTTCAGCTAACTCTAAATGGATAACCCTCCTTTCATAAGAAGGCATAGGCTCTAATACTCTTTCTTTTTTTGTCAAGGCAACCTCGTCGGCCACACTTTTAGCTAATTCTTTTAAATACTCTATCTTTCTTTTTTTATAATCGTTTACATCAACATCTATATAAGCCCCCTCAAGCTTTAAAGACCTTTTTAAGATTAACTTTAGAAGACGCTGAAGGTCAAATAGGGCTTGGCCATTTTTACCAATTAAAATTTTAGGTTCGGAGGTTTTTATTTTTACAAAAACTGTTTGATCTTTTGGTGGTAAAACCTCCACCTCTAATTCAAAGGAGGTTTTTTTAAAAAATTCTTCTATTAGGGTTTTAATTTCTAAAAAATCATTTTTATTAAACATAAAGTTTTTGCTGGATTATTGAAATAGCACTTACTGTCAACCAGTACAAAGCAACAGCAGCCGGCAATCTCAAAAGAATTAAAACA
This sequence comes from uncultured Candidatus Saccharibacteria bacterium, assembly GCA_964546415.1. Taxonomy (GTDB): domain Bacteria; phylum Patescibacteriota; class Minisyncoccia; order Minisyncoccales; family CAZJJV01; genus CAZJJV01. Next base: position 1,404 of record CAZJJV010000062.1, on the reverse strand, counting down.
GTAAAAATGGGAAAGAAATAAGAAAGTTGTTTTTGCATCAATTGAGAGGTTTTTAAGGATTTAGGGTCTTTTTGAAAATTATCCTGTCCTGCCAAAGAACTCCGGGTTTGAATAAATTGAACTATTCCTGCTAAAACAGCTAAAAAAAGAGAGGGTTGAGCGAGATTAATAATCCCTAAAAAGGTTAAAGAAATGTTCTCAGGGGGAAGAATAAAATTATAAAGAAGTGAAAATTGGTCAGGGCCCAAACCTTTTCTAAAAAGTTGATATAAAGCAATTAAAATAGGTAATTGAAGCAGCATAGGAAAACAGCCAGAAAAAGGATTAATTTTTTCTTTTTGGTAAAGTTCTATCATTGCTCTCTTTTGCCCCTCTAAATCGTTTTTATATTTTCTTTGAATCTCTTTAAGTTTAGGTTGAAGTTGTTGAAGAGCTTTTTGAGCTTTTAAGGTTTTCAGAGTAAGGGGGGATAATAAGATTTTTATTAAAATTGTTAAAACCAAAATAGCAATCCCAAAATCGTGGCAGTACTTATAAAAAAGGACCAAAATATTTAAAAGGGGTTGATAGAGAATGATATTGAAAAGATGGATTATTTCTGACATAAATTTTTGGTTAAGGAAGATCAACTCCTCCCGGATGCCAGGGACCACATTTAAAAACCCTTTTTACACCCTTCCATAAACCTTTTTTTATTCCCTCTCTTTTAACCACCTGATAAAAATACTCAGAACAACTTGGATAAAATCTACAATTAATTCCAAAAAACTGTGAAATAAATTTTTGATAAAACCTAATTGACCCCAATAAAATAGTTTTAATCATTTTTTAATAACTTCCCCTTTTTAAGAAGTTTAATTACTATCTTTTGGACCTCAGGAAACTCTTTATTTTTAAATTCTGGAAAAACAAAAAAAACAATATCTTGGCTTTTTTTTATTTTTTCTAATTCCCTCCTTAAAATTTCCCTAATCCTTCTTTTTATTTTGTTGCGAACCACCGCTTTTTTGGAGACCTTTTTAGAAACTATAATTCCAAACCTACTTTCTTTAAAAGAATTAGAACAGTATTTCAAAGCCAAACCATCCCATTTAACACTCTTTCCTTCTTTTAACACTTTTTCAAAATCTTTTTTCTTTTTAAGTCGATTCTTTATTGGTAACATTTTAAACTGTTAATCTTTTTCTTTTTTTCTTTCTTCTTCTTTTTAAAACTTTCTTTCCTCCTTTGGTCCGCATTCTTTTTTTAAATCCATGGGTTCTTTTTCTTTTTCTTTTTTTGGGGCGATAAGTAATTGACATATTTTATATTTTAAGAAAAAATTAAAAATAGAGCAACCTTTATTTTTACCCAATTCTTCCACAGGTTTTTCACAAGTTGTTATTTTTTAAATTAACTTTACAT
>CAZJJV010000061.1:0-2838 GCA_964546415.1 uncultured Candidatus Saccharibacteria bacterium | reverse complement strand
CTGTATGGAGGCAAAAAGCATTGCAAGCCAAAGAACCAACAGAAGGTCGAACAACTCCCGTACAAGAATCAACGGCACCGTTTTCAATCTTATGAAGAACTTGTCCCCTACCCCTAACAAAAACCCCCACCTTACAAACATCACAAAGGGGGGCTAGGTTCGGATCTACGGTTCCTTTTTCGCATTCTTCTTTATGGTCCTCGCACCAACCAGCATTTGAACAAACTGCCCAGGCGTCTGAAGGATCATATCTTATAGAGGTGTCTTTAGGAAGTTCTGGGCAAGAAAACCTTAAATAAGGTTTTTCTTCTGGAAGGGGTAATCTGGTAGGTTGAAGTTGAATTACGTCTAAGGGACTGTCCAAAGAAAAAGAAAATTCTGTCCCCTGAATTTTAAAAGGGGTAAGTTTTCCTAATTTCCCAATTTCAATTTTTTCTGGTAGCGGAAGATTAATTTTTCCAATAGAGATATAACCTAAATTCAAATCTTCCAAACCAACCGAAAGTCTAATTTTTAGTTTTATTGAATCTTGTCTTCTGGCAGCGCAGAGTTCAAATTCTTTAGGAGCACTTGGTAAACAAAAAGCTAAACAACCATTTAAAGCAGAGGTGTTAGAAAGATCAAAAATATTTTCTGCTTTATTGATTGCTTCTTTAGAATCAGTTAAGATTAGGTTTAAACTGTCTTTAAAGTCTTGAGCAAAATCAGGGGGCAAGGTTTCAATTTCTTTCATTAAACCGCTTCCCATTTCTGCCTCTAAAAGGTCTCTTAAAAAAACCAGTTCCCTAATTCTTTCTTCAAGATTTTTCTTTTCTTTTTCTATTTCTGTCCGATTTGGGCAAGGATCGCCAACCACAATAGAACTACCACATCCTTTATAATTAAAATTTCCACAAAGAGACTGAGCGTTTTTACAATCACACTTTTTAAGGTCGTCCTTTAGGTCTTCGGTTAAAAAACTAAGGTCTTCCATTATCCAGCTTAATTCGTCTACCAAAAACATTATTCTTTGAGGATAACGAGGCATAAACTCTAAAGATGTCTCTTGGGCAAAAACCTCAATTTTGGCTAGTAAATTTCTAAAATTAAAATTAGGTTTTAAATCAGAAAAGGCAAAAACTAAGCTTCCTCCCACCAACAAACCGGTAAATACCAGAGAAATAAAAATTTTATTTTTTAAGAAAGATTCTTTCATAAATTTATTTTGCTCCACAATCGTAAAGAGCGCTAATACTCACATGGATGTGATCTCCTTCATGCAAAATATAGGCGCCTGGCTCGCAAGCCCTAACCGCTCTTTTAATATATTCATAGTTTTCTTCATCCCCAAAGTCAACCGCATAAGATTTCCTTTCTGCTCTGCAAAAAAGACCCCCATAATGAGCCGAAACCTTTTCGTAGCCATATCGAATCTCGTAAGTGTGAGAACAGCCCCCTGGCTTCAGGGGCCCCATTATCCAATCACAGGTTCCTTGGGAAAGTTTGGAGTCAGAAATAGAAGAAATCCTTCCGATTTTCTCTTCAATTTCTCTTTCTGTTTGAATATTATCTAATTCTTTTCTCACACAAGCCAAAAACTCTTTTAGGGCTGGTGAGGCATCTTGATATTGATGATAGGTTTTAACATCTGGATCACATTCATAACCTTGAGGACAACCGTTTTCTTCAGGTAAGGGTTTAAATTTTTCTGTGGCTGGTTTAAAAATCAAATAACGAGAAGAAGGCGCCTCGTTTGCGCCCGGGAAAGCCGCTCCCGGAGAAAAAGTGCAACAGAAAAAGTTTCGGGGGTGACAGCTATCAATATATTGGCCTCCAGGTCCAATAACGCCTAAGGCGTCTTTACAAGGAGTTAAAACCCACACAGGCTCCTCTCCTGTTTCTGCTAAAGGAGGGGAAGCACATAATTTCACTACTTCTTTTAAGTTCTTTAAGTTCCGAGGATCCTCTTCGTTTTTTAATAAAAGTTCCGCCTGGGGAAAAAGTCCTTCAATATATTTAAGGGTTGAGAATATCCTTTCTTCAATTTCTTTAATTTTATCTAAGGTATCTTCTATTTTAGAATAAGGGCAGGGTTCTCCCTTGCAGGCTGCTATACATTGAAGACAAGGAGAAAAACAAGGAAAAATGCAGGGAATAGGAGGGCAAATCCCAAAACAAGGATTGGGCACACACTTACAATCCACCTTACAATTCGAGTTATTACATTCTGAGACAAATTTGTTCATATTATTAAGTTCTCGGGCCAGTTCTTCTTGAGAAGAAATTAAAATTTTTAGTTTTACTAATAAATCTATTGCTTTCTCTTTAAGTTCGTCTATAATTTCACCCACTGGCAACTCAACTGGACAACCAAATTCAATTGTCGCAATTCTCTCTTTCTCTAACCAGCCCATTGCCTCCAGTTTTTCTAAAGGCGAGATGGGTTCTGTAATATAAGGAGAACCTGTCAAGGTCCCTCCTTTTACACAAAAGAAGGCCAAGGGATCACTGGTTGGAGGGGGAGCATCTTTTAATCTTATTAACTGAAAATTCCATCCTTGTTCCACAAAAGACGCTAAAGTAATAGCAAGCTCATTAGAGGTCATAAAAGCCCCCCTATCTCTTTGGCAAGAGGCTATTTCTGTTTCTATCTCATTTAACAATCTAAGTTGAAATTCTAATTCATCTTTCTTCTCTTTTATTTTCTTTTGATACTCAGAAAGCTTTTTAGCCTTCGATTCGTTAATTTCTAATATTTTTTCTATCTTTTCTCTAACTTCCTTTTTGCAAGGATCCCCCATACACCCAATAGGCAAACAAAAACTAGGAGCTGCTGTACAAACAGGATCTAAATCGTCT
>CAZJJV010000060.1:1694-2845 GCA_964546415.1 uncultured Candidatus Saccharibacteria bacterium | reverse complement strand
AGGAAAATGTTCGAAAATAATAATCGAAGAAATTTAACAAAAATCTTCCCTAAGCCCACTTTAATTGTGGGCTTTTTTATTGAATTTTTGTGGATAATTAAAGGTTGAGTTTTGCCTTGAAATGAGGTAAAATGAATCAATATTATGAATTTGAAAGAGATTAAAATAAAAGCAAAAAACGAGATAGTGAAAGCTAGAAGTTTAAAGGAATTGAATGAAATCTATAAAAAATATTTAGGTAAAAAAAGAGAGATTACCCGAATTTTTAGTTCTTTAAAAAAGCTTTCAGAAGGAGAGAGAAAAAAACTCGGCAAGGAAGCCAACTTGGTAAAAAGGGAGGTTGAAGAGATGATAAAAGAGAAATCAAAGCAACTCCAAGAAAAACTCAGAAAGCAAAAGATTGAGAAAGAGAAAATCGATGTGACAAGACCTGGCAAGAAATTGGAGGTTGGTCATTTACATCCCTTGACGCACGTTCAGAGAGAAGTTTTGGAGATTTTTCAATCGATGGGATTTTCGGTTGTTTTAGGGCCAGAGCTGGAAACAGAATGGTACAATTTCGATGCTTTAAATATTCCTAAAGACCATCCCGCTAGAGATATGTGGGACACTTTCTGGCTTCAGCCAGAAAGTCAAATGTCAAATGTCAAAAGTCAAAAGTTTTTGTTACGGACGCATACCAGTCCGGTACAGATTCGTTATATGGAAAAGCACAATCCGCCTTTGAGGATTGTGGTTCCAGGGAGGTGTTTCCGGCACGAGGCAACTGATGCTTCTCACGAGATTCAATTCTATCAGCTTGAAGGATTGATGGTTGATGAAAATGTGTCAGCTGCCAATTTTCGAGCAGTAATTGAAGAATTTTTGAGAAGATTTTTTAAAACTCCAATTGAAATTCGCTTACGACCCAGCTATTTTCCTTTTACTGAGCCAAGTTTTGAAGTAGACGTTCGTCGGGAAAAAGAAAAATGGATAGAGATGATGGGGGCGGGAATGGTACACCCAAAAGTATTTGAGGCAGCTGGCCTGAATCCAAAAGAATGGCAAGGATTTGCTTTTGGAGTGGGGTTAGATAGATTGGCTATGCTTCGGTACAAGATTAATGATATTCGTTTATTTTATAGTGGAGATTTACGGTTTTTAAACCAATT
>CAZJJV010000060.1:0-1594 GCA_964546415.1 uncultured Candidatus Saccharibacteria bacterium | reverse complement strand
TTCTGGGAGTAAAAGTTAAATCTTCACCAAAATGGATCCAAGAAAGATTAAAAGCTTGTGGGCTGCAACCAATTAATAACATTGTTGATATCACAAATTATGTAATGTTAGAAACTGGTCAACCCATACACGCTTTTGATTTTGACAAAATCAAAAGCGAAAATTCTAAATTCCAAAAAAAGAAAATAATTGTCAGAAGGGCAAAAAAAGGAGAGAAAATTGCTGCCTTAGATGATAAAACTTATACCTTAGATGAAGATATTTTAGTGATTGCTGATGCCCGAGAGCCAATTGCTATTGCTGGAATTAAAGGAGGAGAAAGCACAGGAATTGATTCTGAGACAAAAAATATAGTTATTGAAGCGGCTAATTTTAATCCAAGAGTAATTCGCAAAACCTCTCGAAAATTAAAATTAAGAACTGATGCTTCTTGGCGATTTGAAAACGGAGTCGACCCTAATTTAATTGATTTTACTCAAAAGAGAGTTTGCAGTTTAATTCAAGAGATAGCTGGAGGGAAAGTAGCTCAAGGAATGGTTGATTTTTACCCAAAGAAAGTCCGACCTAAGAAAATTAAATTAGATTTAAAGTATGTTGAAAGATTATTAGGAGTTAGAATCCCTAAAGAAAAAATAATTAAAATTTTAAAAAACTTAGGATTTAAAGTTGCTCGTCAATCCATCAAACCATCAACTCATCACCTTTTAATCGAGGTGCCAACCAGAAGATTAGATATTTCTATTCAGGAAGATTTAATTGAGGAAATTGGAAGAATTGCGGGTTTCCAAAATATCCCTTCGATTTTTCCTCAAGCTAGCTTAATTCCTCCCGAAAGAAATGAAGAGATTTTTTGGCAAAGAAATTGCCAGGATATCTTAAAAGAGCAAGGATTTACTGAAGTTTACAATTACTCTTTTATTGGAGAAAAAGAGAAAGAGATTTTTGGTTGGCAAGATACAGAGGTATTAGAACTTGCAAACCCTATAAGTTCTTTCAATAAGTATCTGAGACCAAGTTTAATTCCAAATCTGCTGAGAGATGTTAAAGAAAACTTAAAATTTTTTGATGAAATTAAAATTTTTGAAATTGGAAAAATATTTAGAAAATGTCAAATGTCAAATGTCAAATGTCAAATCTTAGAAAAAAAGATGTTAGGAGGAGTGCTAACAGGGAAGAGGATAGGTGATGAAGGTTTTTATGAGTTGAAGGGGATAGTGGATTTGCTGCTTAATAAATTAGGAATTAGTAATGTTTGGTACGATGATTACCAGCAAACTCCAGAAGAATCCCATCTTGAAATATGGCATCCGAGAAAGTCAGCTGAAATTAAAACCGATGGCCAAGAACTTGGATTTTTAGGAGAAATTCATCCAAAAATTTTAGAAGAATTAGAAATTGTTGAGAAAGTATTTGTATTTGATTTTAACTTCGAAAAGCTGAAAAAATTAGCCTCTGAGGAACATGAATATCAACCAATCTCAATTCATCCAGCTGCCGTTAGAGATTTAGCCGTTTTGGTGCCTCTCCGAACAAAAACAGTGGAGGTTTTAAATGTTATAAATGCAGCTGGAGGAAAATTGGTTCGGGATGTTGA
>CAZJJV010000059.1:0-2865 GCA_964546415.1 uncultured Candidatus Saccharibacteria bacterium | reverse complement strand
GCAGTAATTTCTTTTGCTCTAAAAAGATGACAAAGATAGTTTTTTTTGTAGTTTTGGCAAACAAAACAGGAGCATTTTTTATCTAAAGGTTCTTTATCTTTTAAAAATTTAGATTTTCTTAAATCTAATTTCCCCAAACTAGTAAAAGCAATCCCTCTTCTGGCGTATTGAGTAGGAACAGTACAATCAAAAAGGTCTATTCCTTTTTTAATGATTTTAGGAATGTCTTCTAAATAACCAATCCCTAAAAGATGTCTAGGTTTTTCAGGAGGAAGTTCTTTTATTACCCAATCTAACATTTGAAGCATATTCTTTTTATTGTGGCCAAACTCTCCGCCAATTCCAAATCCGTCAAATGGCAAAGAGCCAATAATTTTGGCGCTTTCTTTTCTCAAGGTTTTAAACCTTCCTCCCTGAACTATTCCAAAAAGGGCTTGATCGGTTTTCTTTGTTTTTAAACAAATTTTAGCCCAATAATGGGTTCTTTCTAGAGATTTTTTAACATATTCAAAAGAGGCATTAGGAGAAGTACATTCATCAAAAGCAAAAATAATATCTGCCCCCAATTTTTCTTGAATTTTGATTGATTCTTTTGGTCCTAAAAATATTTTTTTACCGTCTACAAAAGAAGAAAAATAAACCCCCTCTTTAGTGATTTTTAAAAATTTTGGTTTTTGGTTTAAATTGATTTCAGGACTGATTTTCTCTTTTACAATTTTTCCTATCTGGAAATCTTTGCCAAAACCTAAACTAAAAACCTGAAAACCACCAGAATCTGTCATTAGAGGCCCCTCCCAGTTCATAAATTGATGGAGGCCGCCTGCCTTTTCAATTATTTTTTCTCCTGGCTTTAAATGTAAATGAAGGGTGTTGCAAATTAAAATTTGAGTTTTGGTTTCTTTCACTTCTTCTGAGTTCAAACTTTTTACTGTTGCTTGAGTGGCTACTGGAACTAAACACGGCGTTTCAATTACGCCGTGCCTTGTTTCTAAAATTCCTAATCTGGCTTTACTTTTTTTCGATTTCTTAACAATCTTAAACTTAATCATACCTAATCTCAAATTCTTTATATTCGCCTTTATAGGGCTCCCAAAAAAGTTCTACCTTTTCTACTTTGGCTAAAAAGGACCCCTTCTTTATCCATTTAATCATTTCTCTTACTGGTTTCAGGGCTCCCTCAAAGATAGCTTCTACTCTTCCATCAGAAAGATTTTTTACCCAACCTTTTAATTTTAATTCTTGAGCCTTCTTTTTGGTATTTTTTCTAAAAAATACCCCTTGAACTCTACCTGAAACAAAAACATGGGCCCTTACCAAATTTTCCATAAAACCCTATTTTTGATCAAAAAGTTTCTCCTCTAATAATCTTAAGCCCGCCAAAACCCCAATCGTCAAAAAGGTAGTGAAAAGGGCCTGAAAATATAATTTAACTCCCAAGGCTACTCCTACCGCTGCCGCCACCCAAAGCCCAGCGGCAGTGGTTAGACCTTGGACATGGCTTTCTTTAAAGACAATTAAACCAGCTCCAATAAAACCAACCCCTATGGCTACTGCCTGGATGATTCTGATTAAATCATGACTTTTTGTTTCCCCAAAACTATTAAAAATTTCTACTCCAATAATAGTAAAAAGGGCAGCTCCCAAACAAACCAAAATATAGGTTCTAAGACCTGCTTCTTTTCTTTGATACTCTCTTTCTAGGCCTATTGCTCCACCTAAAAGAGCAGCCAAAAACAATTGGAAAAGGGTTTCCAAAGAAAGCATTTTAATTTTAAAAAGTTTTTAATTAGCTAACAATCTTGTAGACCAAATATCCTTCTCTCACTTTTTGGGCTACCTTTAATCCCACACTGTCACCCTTTTTAGCTTCATTAACTTTCTGGTGTTCCATTTCCATTGATTCTACTGTTTGAGTAAAGTCAGTATCTACGCCCCCTTTGATTCTAATGGTGTCTCCTACCTTAAGATTATCAGAAAGTTCAATGACCGCCACTCCAATTTTTGAAAAATAATGGGTTACTTTGCCGATTAATTTTTCTTCACCCAATTCTTCTGGCATAAATTAGTTTTAAAAAAGAAAAACCGACCTTTATTTTTTAAACTTTAATATTTTGTGATTTCTTTTTTTCTCTTTTTCAATCATCCTTAATAGTTTTTCTACCAATTTTTCAGGGTCTTTTTCGTAAATAATTTTTTTCACTCCTCGATAGGGACCGGTGGCAATCTGTTTTAATTTATCAGCCGTTCCTCCTGTTCCTTCTAATACCCCGATTGGTTTTTGGATTTCAAAGGCAGTAGCAAATTCATGCAGGGTTCCCATTCTCCCACAAATCACTATTACCCCATCTACTGATTTAGTCATTATCACATTTCTTCCTACATAATCTGCGCCGGTATAAATCATCACATCAAAGGGTTCTAAAGGAAGACGGTAGGTTTTCAAGTGGGCAGCCTCTGAAACAGCAGGCGAAAAGCCAATATTAAATCCCCCCGCTTCTTTACATCCCAAGGCAGCATAATAGGGCACGCCGGTAGTGGCTCCCGTAACCAAAACACATTTTTTTTTGGCTAAAAATTTTCCTACCTTTTTAGAGAGTTCAATGATTTTTGGACAACAATGGGAAATTTGGGCAGCCCCAGAGACAGCAATGTTGTATCTATATCTTTTCATTAGTTTGATTTTAACATATTTTCAAAAATAAAAAAGAGGGGGAATAAAAAAGAGGGGGCAGGCTTATTGAAATCGACTCACCGAATTCGCTGAGATCGGACATATCCCAGGTACGTACAGTGAATCTCCTTCAATAAGCTCTGCGTCCGTAAGGGATATACCCCGCACCCCCTCAACATTTACTTTATTAAAAA
>CAZJJV010000058.1:0-2929 GCA_964546415.1 uncultured Candidatus Saccharibacteria bacterium | reverse complement strand
GAATACAGACCATCACGGACCAGTATATATACCTCATGTGGCAGCTGGGGATGGTTGCAGATGAAAAAAATTATGAGAAAAATCTAAGGCGAGAATAGGCCAGCATCATCCCAACAATGAAAGCAATTGTAATATTAGTTACTAATGCTAATATTGCTATGATGCCCGTAACAATATAAGAATCTGTTTTCAAACCATGTTTTCCTAATTCAATTGCAACAAAAACTAATAATGCTCCAAAAACACCAAAAGGAATAATTGCGACAAATTCTGGACTGGCAAAAAACAGAGCAATTGGTAATAATATCAAACCACTAATAATATTTGACCCTCCAGTTCTTGCTCCAAATCTGTATTGTGCTGCAAGACCGCCAGCACCATGACACATAGGAAAACCTCCAAAAGGAGCAGATGTTAGATTCATTAGACCGATACTCTTTGATAATTTATCCGGGTCAACATCTCTGCGAACAAGATCTTGCATTAACAATGAGGTGGCAAGTATTGCGTTGGTAATAGTCAACGGTGCCTGAGGAATAGCTAATAACCAAGCACCTTTTAGAAAATCATGGACTGTTGGGATAATGATATTTGGTAATGATATAATGTTAATAGGAGGAATCCCAAATTTAGAAAAACCAACAATTATGCCGATTAATAGAATAAATATTGCAGAAACGTCTGGAATTTTGCCAAATTTATTAACTATTAAAAATAAAATAACAATAATTATACAAACAATGGCTAAAATATAATCTCCAACAATAAAATTAATTGATGTTTTGATCAAAAGTAATGCTAAACCTAACTGTATACCTCTAATAACACTATTGGGAACTCTCTCCTGAATAAATTTCATTCCTTTACAAAATCCCACAACTAAAAAAAGAGCCCCTAAGATTATTCCAGATGCTGCAATCTCGCCACCGCTTAAACCTCCTTCAATAACTACAACCCCAATAGCCTTCATTGGTTCTACAGGAACAGGCATTTTGTAATATAGACCTGTGATGATATACCATATGCTGAAAAACAGCAGAATATGTCCTAAATTGGCATTTGAAATTATAGCCACGCCAAGGACAATTGGGATTAACGTTCCATAATCTCCAACTGCACCAGATATTTCTTCCAAATTAAATCTAAAATCCGGCCACTTATCTGAGTTATCCTGATTTTTCATCATAATCACACGATTTTTATGCACATGTTAGATGAACCGAAGCCCACGATTTCATATAAAGTTTGCGCATATACGAAGTTGCGAGTTTGTATCATTTTATATATTTTTTTACAACATTAAGGCACTCGTCGCAACCTTTCCATGAAAAAACTTTTTGCTTTAACTCTGGATGTTTTCGGATGAGTTTTACAAGAGAAGATGCCGCCGCCCTCCAGACAAATTTTTCTTTGTCTTTCGCAAGAACTTTCAATAATTTTAATGAATCTTTTGGATATTTCTGGCCGAACCAGGCCCCCAAGCACATAGCGACATTCCAGCGAACATTTTTATTCTCAATTTTCATCCAATCTCTTAATCTCAGGAATGTTGCCTCAGGATCTTTGTAGCCCACATGCGACAAAGCAAAAGGACCACAATTTTTTCTAACATAAGAATTATTATCGTACATCAACGGGTCAAGTAAATCTAAAGCGTGGGGGACAAATTCTTTTTTAATCCTCAACAAACCAACTTCAACGGCACGTCTAATATTAGGGTTTGGGTCTTTAACCCACTTTTTCCAAACCGGTAGATATTCTAAGAAAAATTTGTCGTTAATTTGCCTTATTTCTCCTGCGGCATCCTCTCTGACTTGCCAATCTTGGGAATCCGCCATTTTTCTAATTTTTGCAAGAAGTTTTTTATCCATAGAAAAAATAAATTGAATGTTGTTTAAATGTCTCTCTGGCAAGCCGTCCCAATGTCGTATAACATACAGTGTTATCTATTATTGCAGTATATCTCAAATTAACCATGTTTTTACTAACGTCCATATTCCCAATAAAGTTACTAAGATTCCCAAACCTAACCTTAATTTCTTTTCAGATTTAAATTTTGCGGTAATATGTGGTCCTATTATGGCACCAATAACTGCTCCCGCAGTGAGTAACGCAACTAACTTCCACGTTGATAAACCATTTTTGATTAAATAAGTTAAAAATCCAACGGTGCAGATTGATACTTCAGATAGAGTGGTAGCTCCAATGGATTCTTTGCTTTCCCTTCCAGCAATTAACTGTCCACTGGTAACCACAGGCCCAAATCCACCACCGGATATTCCTTTGTTAAAGGCACTCAGTATACCTATCCCAACTATCTTTTTCCATGAAAATTCAAATTTGCTCCTCAATAGAAGGATTATTCCCATCGCAAGCACCAGAATCCCGATATAGGTTTTCAGTGCAACCTTTGGAACATTTATGGCTGTGAATGCTGCAATAATGGTGGCGAGAACACCAGCAAAGGTTACAACAAAGACAACTTTTAAATCCCTGCTTACACCTTTCCTGAAAGAATCAATATAACCTAGTTCTTCTAATTTTTTCATCACTTCTTTATCAACCCTAAACTCCACATTTTTTAATTTATGATGCATTACACTTGCTATAAATCCACCAATCGCCTGGGAAAACAAAATGGAAGGGACCACAACGAGAGGATCGTATCCCATAATGATGAGTACGGGTGATAAGATTGTTCCATAAAGCATTCCTAATGATGAATCAATTAGTTCGCATACAAAAGCAAACATAATTATGATAATAACTTCAACCATTTTATATACCCCCTATGTTTCTCTACAATTGCAGTAATGTTCCTCGTGTTCTCGACGTGTTCATGCCATAAGCCTGGCTCAAAGAACATCTCCCCCGCAGGGTAGCAAGTGTTGGCATAATGGAAACACTGATTAATCCTTAAGAGCTTCAT
>CAZJJV010000057.1:1737-3058 GCA_964546415.1 uncultured Candidatus Saccharibacteria bacterium | reverse complement strand
TGGCGGATTTATCAGAGAGGGAAATTGTTGAAATGGAAGTAAAAAAGATAGAAGCGGAGGCGAATGCAGCATTACATAAAAAGGGAAAAGCTACAATAGGCGATGCTGAAATTGAACTGAGAGAGAAGTGGACGTACCCTTTCGGACCAGTGGAGCTTAAACTTCTTTCTTATGTTTCTAAAGGGGATGAAATTGAGGCTCGGGTGAGGTTGGAGATTGTGAAAGGTGCAAGGTTGAAAACAAATTTAAAAGGAAATACCATAGTACTGAGGTTTAAAAAATGAACAAAGCGGGTTTGAGGATATTAACTTTTCTAATTTGGTTAATTTTGATCAATTCTTGTGCTATGGAACTCCCTGTTCCATCGGATGAGAGCACAGTGGAACAAGCAATATGGGTCAGACTTGATCTAGATACAGCACAGATAGCATTAGGGGCTTCTCTAAGGGTATATAAAGGCAATAGAGAAGTTACAGAAGACACATGGAATGCTTTTTTCCCTGATTGTGAACGGCCTTATATGGAATGGTATTTGGTAGATGTTTATGCAGACACAATCGATCATTATGTAAAATATGATAGAGTATTTAGCTCTGCGAATGGATACGATATGTGGGAATGGTATCCTTGTATTCCAAAAGATTCCGCGAAAACGATCCAGTGGGGCACATGGTATTTTCAGGTGAAATTAACTTACGATAGTTTAACTCCCGATGGCATAGTAACGAGAGAGCAAGTTTCAGCTTCTGGAACCGACTTATTGTATGTAAGTGCTTTTTATCATGTAGGTAATCCTATCATTGAGACCGCAGAAAAATACATAAGGGTGCCCTATGTATATGGGTGGTCTTACGATGAATATGGAAATCTCGTGGGTAAAATATACCATGATGGGTATTTCGGGATAGATTGTTCTGGGCTTGCCTGCTATGCATATATGGCTCTTGGGGAAAACCTTGATGCAGACAGTGATAATACGACCTTATTGAGAGAATATTATCTAAAACCAGACTTAGGAATAGACGATGTTGAAGAGGGTGACCTGATTTTTGTTAACCCTGGTGGTAGTAACCATGTAATGATTGTGGGGCCTGTTTCTGCAGATCGATATCGTAAACATTTTATAATTCATGCCACTGCAAGCAAGTGGCCGGAGAGGGCTAATCCGGATAGTTTATGGTACTGGGACCATAATAATAAAAGAAGTGTTGTAATTGAGCATATTAGTTATCGTATGAAATGGTGGTGGAGGAGCTCTCCAGATTTCAGGGGTATAGGCAGATTGCCCCGAAATGGTAAAGAAATAACTCAAAGAAGAAAA
>CAZJJV010000057.1:0-1637 GCA_964546415.1 uncultured Candidatus Saccharibacteria bacterium | reverse complement strand
CGGAGGATTTAAAGCCTGTTGCTGTTCTGTTTGGAGGGCAGAATACCATGTCTGCGGAAGTAGCCTTTGCTTTTAACCATCGTGATAAAAAGGCGATAGTATTAAGGCCAGTGTGGGAGGATAAAGGTTTTATAAAAGTGTGCAGGATGCGAAAGGCAGCAGAGTTTCCTGTAAAGGAGGCAGAATGTTCTAAGATTCTATTTGGGTATCCTTTAGGAGTAGATAAATACAACAACTTTTATATTCCGGGGTATTGTGAAGAACAAGATCCGGCACTTTACGTTTACCGTATAAGTCCTGTGGGTGGGGTGACGGGTAAGATTAAATATAACTTCAGGAAGTTTATGGGTGAGGCATTTGTGGATAAGAGATTTGCTATCTCACCAGGTGGTAATTATTATGTGTTATTCATAGATGGTTCCAAAGGTGATTGGAGGCTTGTGGTTGTCAGGTGGACCAGGGAACAGTTTGATAGTTTCTGTCAATAGAGGGGAGAGGTATGAAAAGAACCATTTCTTTTATTGTAACTCTACTCTGGATTTCAATTTCTTATGGTGCCGTGCATCAGATAAATTTTTATGAATATCACGGCACTTACGATGCCAACGGCATTTTACCGGGTGGTGAACGAGAAGTAGATGTTGTGATCAGGACTTTTAATGCTTCTACAGCTCAAAGGAATCTGGGGGTGAGATTATTTTCGATTCTTGGGGATATTGGAGTATATAAGGGCTCCACTTATTATGTGCTTGGTGTGGATCGTAACTGGAATCGTGTAATTTACATTGATTATGAGAACAGAAAATTTGCTGTTTTCAGGCAGTTTGAACCAATAGCCGGAGTAATAGGCGCCGATGGAAGAATTTACATTGTTGCAAGTGTGAGCGAGCGGGTCCTAAGAAAAGAGGTCGTGATTTTGAGATATGATGAGGCATCTGGTTCTCTTGTGAAAGTGCGAGAAATAAAAGACATTGATATACAGTTCGGGTGTGCAACCGACATATTATATAACGACAATGGTACGCCGTACAACATCTCAGACGATTACTTTGTTGTGTTTACTGCTTTCCCTCCTGTATTTTACAAGTTTAGTAGAAACGGAGACTTAATAAAAAGAGTTGACTTGTCAAGACTTGACCCATCTTATTATGATCTTTTTTATGGGTTCAGACGGGGTGTTTTTGGAAAAAAATTTAATCCAAGGTGGGGTGTGACTAATACTCCAGATTTACATATTCTTGTAAAAAATATCAAGGAGCCCCATGCTTACAATGCGTATGGAAGCAATCGTTATATTCACATAAAAGGAGATATCTTCTCAGACAATCCTCAATTTACTATTGATACAATTTCGTTAGAAGGAGGATTTCAGGATATTGAGGTAAACTCTTTTGGAGATGTTTTCATCAGCAATTATAAGAAGAATTACATTCTTCACATATCTGGAGACAGGGTGATTGGGAAACTGAAGAAAGAGGATAGAAGTTACTATTTTCCGGGGCCTTATGCTATGGGTACAATAGGTGACCAGTTTTTCTCCGCTTCGTGGTGGTTTATTTGCGGGGTGTCACGTTACGTTTTTGTTACTACTCTTGATACATTCTTTCTCTATGGTCCTGATTCTGTTATTCCTACGA
>CAZJJV010000056.1:1222-3064 GCA_964546415.1 uncultured Candidatus Saccharibacteria bacterium | reverse complement strand
CGAATAGATGGTATTTTGTATGCCAATTTATTTTTACCCAAAAGGGTTCACCCAGCCATTGTCGCCCGGGTAAAAATTCTTTCCAATTTAAAAATTGATGA
The DNA here is from genome assembly GCA_964546415.1 of uncultured Candidatus Saccharibacteria bacterium. Taxonomy (GTDB): domain Bacteria; phylum Patescibacteriota; class Minisyncoccia; order Minisyncoccales; family CAZJJV01; genus CAZJJV01. The sequence continues at coordinate 2,963 of CAZJJV010000056.1, read as the reverse complement.
AACCAGAATTCCCCAGGATGGCCGTTTTTCTACCAAGTTTGGAGAAAAAGATATTGACTTTCGGGTTTCTACTTTCCCGACTACTTTAGGAGAAAAAGTGGTAATTAGGATTTTAGATCCCAAGGCCGGCTTAAAAAAATTTGATCAATTGGGTTTAGAGGGAAGAAGTTTTAAGGCGGTGGAGAAAGCCACCAAAAAGCCCTATGGTTTAATATTAGTTACTGGTCCCACTGGATCTGGAAAAACCACCACCCTGTATGCCATTTTAAATCTTTTAAACACCGAAGGAGTAAACATTGTAACAGTTGAAGATCCGGTGGAGTATTTCATTGAAGGAATTAATCAATCTCAGGTAAAACCAGAGATTGGTTATGATTTTGCTCCTGCTCTTCGTTCTATTTTAAGGCAGGATCCTGATATTATTATGGTGGGTGAGATTAGAGACGAAGATACCGCTGCTTTGGTTACCCACGCTACCCTAACAGGTCATCTAGTTCTTTCAACCTTGCACACCAATAATGCAGTAGGAGCGATTCCTCGATTGGTTGATTTGGGGGTGAGACCCTATTTAATCCCTCCGGCTCTTTCAGTAGTGATTGCCCAAAGGTTAGCCAGAAGATTGTGTAATTTTTGCAAAAAAGAAATAAAACCTACCGCTAAAGTAAAAGAGATAATTTTAAAAGAAATTGAAAATATTCCTCCAAAAGCAAGATCTCAAATTTCCCTTCCCAAACAAATTAAGGTTTGGACAGCCGAAGGTTGTAAAAAGTGTAATTTTAAGGGTTATAGCGGCCGAGTTGGAGTGTTTGAGGTTTTAGAAATGAGTCGCCGATTAGCAGAAATTATTCAAAAAGAACCCTCAGAATCAAAAATTAGAGAAGAGGCCTTTAATCAAGGAATGTTAACAATGAAACAAGACGGTATTTTAAAGGCCTTAAGGGGGATTACTTCTATTGAAGAAGTTTTAAGGGTAGCAGAGGCAAAATAAAAATTTTATTATTATGGACAATAACGATTACAAAACCCAACTTAATAATTTATTAGATCTCACCATTAAAGAAGGTGCTTCAGATTTACATATTTCAGTTAACAATTATCCTACCCTAAGAATTGTAGGAAGGCTGGTTCCTATAATGAAAATGAAAAAATTGACTCCTACCGATACCCAGGGTTTAGCCCTAGCCCTTTTAACCGAGGCCCAATACCAAAAATTGTTAGAAAAAAAAGAGATTGATTTTTCTTATAATTTTCAAGATAGGGCCAGGTTTAGAGTGAATGCCTATTTTCAAAGAGGAACCATTAGTGTTGCCTTGAGATTGATTCCCCAAAAGATTAGAACCGTTGAAGAGTTAAATCTCCCCTCAATTTTACACAAATTTACTCAACCCCAACAGGGCTTCATTTTAATTACCGGTCCTTCGGGCCATGGAAAGTCAACCACTTTAGCCGCCCTTATTGATGAGATTAATCATACCAGAACCGAACACATAATTACCATTGAAGATCCTATTGAATATGTCTTTGAAGAAGACAAATCTATTATTGATCAAAGAGAGGTTCTCCATGATACTCTAAGTTTTACCAATGCCCTAAAGGCCACCTTCCGCCAAGATCCGGATGTAATTATGGTAGGGGAAATGAGAGATGCAGAAAGTATGGAAATTGCCTTAAGGGCGGCTGAAACCGGCCATTTAGTCTTTTCTACTCTTCATACTAATTCTGCCAGCCAAACCATTCATCG
>CAZJJV010000056.1:0-1122 GCA_964546415.1 uncultured Candidatus Saccharibacteria bacterium | reverse complement strand
TTTCCCAGATCGCTGAAGAAATCGAAAGCGGCACTCCTTTTTCTCAAGCCCTTACTCTATATCCCAATATTTTCTCCACCTTTGTTGTCAATATGATAAAATCAGGAGAAAAGGTGGGGAGGTTACCCGAGACCCTTAATTATTTAGCCGATTATTTAGAAAGAGAATATCATTTCCGCTCCAGAATTATTGGAGCCCTTACCTATCCTGCCTTAGTAGTGATAGTTTTTATTCTTATTTTAATTGGAATGATTTTTTTTGTAATGCCCCAATTAATTGATATTTTACAATCAGTGGCTGAAGAACTTCCCCCCATTACTAAAGTAACCATTGCTGTTACTGAATTTTTAAGAAGTTATGGTATAATAATCTTGGGGGGAATTATTTTGATAGCAATCTTTCTTTATAGTTATTACAAAACAGAAAAAGGAAAAAAATTTTTTGACAGATTATTTTTGAAAGTACCCGCCCTAAATACCCTTTTAAAAAAGATTTATTTAGCCAGACTAGGAGAGAATTTGAGCACCTTAATTGCTGGAGGTTTGCCAATTATTGAGGCCCTGGAGATTACAGCAGACGTTATTGGCAATAGTGTTTATCGAGAAGTGATCTTAAAAACAAAAGATGAAGTAAAGAAAGGAGAGCCTATAAGCTATGTTTTTCAACAACACCCTGAGGTGATTTCCCCCTTCTTTACTCAATTGACTATAGTGGGGGAGAAAACAGGAAAACTTGACTCAATATTAAAAAATATAGTAGAATTTTATCAAAAAGAGGTAGAAAGAGATCTGGAAGCATTTTTGTCAATTTTAGAACCTTTAATTATTATTATGTTAGGAGTATTGGTGGGTGGATTGGTAGCCTCAATATTGTTGCCTATGTATCAAATTAGCATGGGTGGTTAAAATAAAAAAGGTCGATTTAAAAATAAAAATTTAAAAATCTATGAAAAACAAAAGAGGTTTCACTTTAGTGGAATTGTTAGTAGTGATTGCTATTATTGGGATATTAGCCACTATTGTCTTGGTTTCTCTGGGAGGAGCCAGAAGTAAAGCCCGGGATTCCAAAAGAATGGCTGACATTAGACAAATTGCCGCTGCTATGGAGATGTATTATTCAGAC
>CAZJJV010000055.1:0-3168 GCA_964546415.1 uncultured Candidatus Saccharibacteria bacterium | reverse complement strand
AAGCTCCCCATGCACGCTGTTATACTATAATCTTAATGCAAAACAAAAGAAAAGTATAATCTCCGCTATCCAAAAACTGTATAAGAGATCCTCATACTCAATGACCTCCAGACCATCACAGGATACTCAAGAAAATACATCATATGCCTATACAATAAGATCACAACACGAACCAAATCAATAAAACCATAGTAAACATTGTATAACCAGCTTGAGAAGGCCCACAGAAAAAAGGAGGTTAACCCATAATGAAGAAGTTAACTATTTCGGTTAGAAATAATTCTGAGGGAGAAGGTACGACGAAATTATTATGGACTTGTGCTTCTTTTTATCCAGACAAACTTACCTTTTTCCTTTTTACCGCGGTATTTAAATCTATAAAAATACACCCCGGAAGGCATTTTATTTTGCGGAAGTATGGCACTTAACTTAAGAACATGATACCCGGCTTCATATACCTTCTCTAATCTTCCTATACATCTGCCTTCTATCGTATATATTTCCATGACCACCTTATCTTTTTCTGGTAAAACAAACTTGAAGTTCATATCCTCCGAAGCTGGATTTGGATAAGGTTTGAAGAAATTATAACTAATCTTCTCCTCAAAGTTAGTATTTACCTTCTCTGTTCTATACTTCCATTCCATATTATGGCATAGTTCAATAAAGTTAATCGGACCATTATACCAGTAACCCACTACACCTCCATAGGTAATACCACTTCTGAAAATCGAGTTGGTAAGATGGTGATCCCGGGATAGCTCACACCATCCTTCAGAACAGGTATCCCACCCAAATATAACTCTATAATCCCAATTTTCTGCGGAAGAATACCCCACAATATCCAGCCAGTCTTTTGAAATAACAGCTTCTGTATATTCCTCAAACGAGGAATCAACATGTTGAAATGATACGGTATTCAACACACTATCCTTTAATATTGAGAGAACGAGCCCCGCTTTATCTTTCCGGGCTAATAATAAAATCAAATCCGGATTACTTTCAACTTCTCCCAATGCAAAATTGGTAATATCAAAGGTGTCGTGGGGTAAACTGTCTTCTATCTCTTTTCTAATATTAATGGAATCCCAATCAGGTATATGATATAGTCTCAGGTCTTTTCCCTTCTTTATTGCAAGATAAAGGTTGCCTCCTGCAGTTGCAAGATCAGGAAGACAAAGTTTGCTTTCAAATTCCCATCTACGCAAAATATCAAAATTTGCGTTATTGAATTTTACCAACCCAAGAAAGGTTCTTCTTGAAAATGTTCCGCTATAGACCATGTATATAGTTGAGTCTACTTTTTCGATGTCTGTAAATATTATTTTACCCCAAAGCCCCAACTTATATTCCCTGGACCTGTTATCTGTAAGGTTTTCTTCATACAAATGCAGTGTGCCCGTCTCATCACCCCATGCAACAAAAAGTTTTCTCTCGAGTGTATCTAAAAGAATTGAGGGATAATGATCCCTGAGTCCATTGTTTGACAGAGGCTTTGTTGTGGTTATTGAATCATAGTACACTATCCATTTTTCTTTTTCTGGCTGTATTTCATACCATCTAATCCCCTTTGCAAGGAATACATCTCCCTTAGATAAATAAGTTAAATATAAACTGTCAATACAGCTGCTGGTATCCGTACATGGAAGAATCTCAAGATGTCTCACCTGCGGCGGATATGTAGCGCTTCTGTCATCTGTAACAAGACTGTAGTGGTGTATAGTGAAATGTTTTCTCAGTGTACTTACTGTATCCTCAGCTTTGGTAACCCAGGCGATTAAACTGTAGTCCTCTCCCTCCAGAAATTTCCCAACACTATCCCTTAAATCGTAAGTAGTAAAATATGCCCACCCCGTATCCCATACCGGATCATTGAATTTATCAATAACATATATTACGGAATCATTCCGCATAATTTCTGCTCTTAATACATTCACATCTGTTGTGTCCATCAAAGAGATATGCATATGCAACGTGTCACAATAAGAGTCTATATTGTCCTCAAAACTATAATTTCCCCACCAAGTGAGTTTTAGAGGACTGAAATTAACCCATACATACCTGATGGCAGAATCTCCTTCCAAACTATATGCTGTTACTTTTATGGTAATTTTCCCTGTTCTAAAGGGTGGAATTATTTCAGCTAAGATGTCATCGATCACCTCTCCCTGTCCATTTGGATATGTTATACCCTCTGTACTGAACTCTTCCGGATACTCCCCATACCCCCATTCTACCCTGAAACTCGATAAATGAGCATATACTATTTCTGTATCAGGTGATATATTGTCCATAACTGTACCTCTTATGATTACCTTCTGCTCAACCCCATCACCTACTAAGGGTGATTTTACCAAAACCAAAGGTTCCTTTCTAATCTTGCCAGCTGGAAAGCCTATAACATATCTACCCTGACTATAAGTGATAAATCTTCCATCAGGTGTGACAGAAATTCCTCTCAACATCTGAGACTCCTCAACTACAAGTGTCTCACTTCTCAAAGGATCAAAATGTAAAATTTTTTTGCCAGTACTATCGCTTATCAATAGCAACATTTTAATACCATCAGGATAGTAACATGCCTCCTCTATCTCTCCCACATCAACGTGAAAAATAAGACTATCCCCATTAGGAGTGTGTATAAAAAGATCTTTCCCCTTTGAATATAAAAATACATCATGATAAGGATGAAATCTTAAAAATTTCACTCCCGGGATAGAAAAAGTTTCCAGTATCTCCCTGTGCCTCCAGTCTTCTACAATGATAGAGCTATTCCTGTAGTATATAAGTTTATCTCCACAAGGTGAAATAGCAGGAAATTCCCCACAAGGATTAATTTTCATATTCATGTACGGATCATAATATAGAAGTGGGTTTTCTATGATAACAACACTATCAGGAATTGAAAAGATTAAAACACTGTCGTTGGAAGACAGAAACGGAGAAAGCATTAATTCCTCTCTGTCACTTAGGGTAGTTGCCCAATAGTAATGATAAGGAGTATATCCCCTGTGTAAAGTTACCTTCGTTAAGACTTCTCCAGCAGTGGTGGTATCAATTACCCTTGTCACTGAATACTCAATATTGTGAAAGAAGGCAGCCCCCGTAACCCCCGGCGAAATTACATGATAGTTCTCACTCTGGTAGACCCTAACATATAGAATAGCT
>CAZJJV010000054.1:0-3236 GCA_964546415.1 uncultured Candidatus Saccharibacteria bacterium | reverse complement strand
TTTGTTAAAACTTCAACAAAAAGTTCTACTATCCCTTTTGCTACCAAGATTATAAGAAAACCAATTAAAGAATACAAGAGAATATTTCTGGCGGTTTGAACTTGGTTGGGATTGCCAGCAGCAGTCACAAATAAAAGCCCGGCTATAACAATCATTAAAGGAGTTACAACTAAAGCCAAGGTAAAGAAAATATCAATAATTCTGTCTACCAACTCTCCAAAGTTTTCGGCTCCAATAGGATTTTCTAATGTTACGCCTAAAATGGTTGTTAAAGGAATTAACAAAAGAAAACTAATTAAAATTAAAAAGGTTGCTTTTTTATTCATATTCTTTTTTTATTATAAATTTTTCTTTGAAAAAATCAAGGCCCAATGATAAGCGCCTGCCTTAAATTCTTTTTCTAACTTAAAACCCAAATTTTCGGCTATTTTTTGGATTTCTTTTGGATCTACCCTTCCTTCTGTTGGCCCCAAAAGGGCTTCTTTTTCCCAATCAACCACTAAAATTTTACCCCCTTTTTTTAAAATTCTTTTTGCCTCTTCAAAAACAGCCTTTTTATCGTCCACCTGAAATAAAAGATTGGTCATTAATACCAGATCCACAGATTCTGAAGGTAGGGTAGAACCTTTTGGTTTTTCTACATCAGATTGAATTGTTTCAATGTTTAAAATTCCTTCTGATCTCATCCTTCCTTTTAAAACCGAAAGGGGTTCTTCCAAGATATCAATGGCGTAGACCTTTCCTTCTTCTAAAATCTGGGATAGGGGCAAAACCCACCCGCCAGAGCCTGAACCAAAATCAACCGCTACCATATCTTCTTTTAAAGGCAGGCTTCTTAAAACCTGAGTGGGATCTAAAAATTCTTTAGCCATAAATTTTTATAAACAATCAAAAGAGGCAACCCCATCTCCTTCTTCTAATCTCATAATTCTTACCCCTTGGGTAGCCCTGGACAAACAAGGAATTTGAGAGGTTTTTATTCTTATCACCTGACCCTTTTTAGAAATTATCACCAAATCTTCTTCTCTTCCGGTTAAAACCTTGGCCCCAACAATATCGCCTGTTTTACTTGTTACCCTTCCTGCTTTAATCCCACTACCTCCTCTGCCTTGTAAACGATATTCCTTTAACTCCGTCTTTTTCCCATAACCATGCTCGGTAATCACTAAAAGGCATTCTTTTGCCCTGGTTTTTGTTTTCGGCGAAAACCCTTCTTTTGGAATTACCTCCATTCCTATTACCTCATCTCCCTTTCTTAATCTTATAGCTCTTACCCCAGCTGCAGTCCTTCCCATGGGCCTAATTTCTTTTTCTTTAAACTTTATCGCCTGACCCTTTTTTGTTATCACAATCACCTCATCTTCTCCAGTACTTTTGGCCACCTTTCTTAATAGATCGCCCTTTTTAAGAGTAATAGCAATCAATCCTGATTTTCTAACATTTTCAAAATCTTTTAAGGGGGTTTTCTTTATTATACCATCTTTGGTTACCATTAAAAGGTAATTTATTTTTTGGACCTGATCTTTTTTGCCAACAGCAAATAAGCTTAAAATTTTGTCTTCTGAGGAAATCTCCAAAAAGTTCATCAAACCGCGACCCTTGGCTGTTCGGGGAGCCTCAGGAACCTCATAAACTGGTATTTGAAAAACCTTTCCTGAATCGGTAAAGAAAAGAAGTTTATCTAAAGTATTAGCGGTTAAAAAGTGTTCTACAATATCTTCACCACTTGTCTGCATTCCCATAATTCCTTTCCCTCCTCTTTTTTGGAGACGATAGGCAGAGGGATTTATTCTCTTAATATACCCCCCCTGGGTGAGAGCAATAATGGTTTCTTCAGAAGGAATTAGGTCTTCTTCAGCAATTTTACCAATTTCTTGAAGATGAACCCTGGTTCTTCTTTCTTCGCCAAATCTCTTTTTCAAATCTTCAAACTCTTTTTTCATCACCTCTTTCACCTTCTTGGGGCTTTTTAAAATCTCTGTTAACTCTTTGATTTTGGCTTTCAATTCTTTTAACTCTTCTTCTATTTTTTTCCTTTCCAATTTGGCTAAAGCCGAAAGTTTTGTCTCTAAAATGGCGTTAGCCTGAACCTCGGTTAAACGGAACCTTTTCATTAATTTCTTTTTGGCTTCTTCTCTATTGGCTGATTGTTTAATGGTCTTAATTACAGCATCAATTCTGGCTAAACACTTGTGAATTCCTTCTAAGATATGGGCTCTTTCTTTGGCTTTTTGTAATTCATATTTAGTTCGGCGCACCACTACCTCGCGGCGGTGTTTCAAGAAGTAATCTAGTAATTCTACCAGGTTTAACAAACGAGGCTGAATGCCATCCACCAAGGCGATCATATTCAGGTGAAAGGTTTTTTGAAGGTCAGTGTATTTAAAAAGGAAGTTTAAAATTTTTCTAGGAAAGGCCCCCCTCTGAAGTTCAATAACAATTCTCATTCCTTCTCTGTCTGATTCGTCTCTAATATCTTTGATGCCATTAATCTTTTTCTCGGCTACCAATTTAGCAAATTGTTCAATAAGAGCAGATTTTTGAACCTGATAAGGAATCTCGGTAATCACAATCTGCTGACGACGGGTTTTTTTGTGCTCTTCTATTTCGGTTTTTGCTCTCACCACAATGGGACCCTTACCTTGAGAATAGGCAGTTATAATCCCTTTTTGATCAAAAATCTCTCCCCCGGTAGGAAAATCAGGCCCTTTAATAAATTTAAATAGATCTTCAGTGGTAGCCCGAGGATGAGAGATTAAATAAATTAAGGCGTCACAAACCTCAGAAAGATTATGAGGGGGAATGTTGGTAGCCATCCCTACAGCAATGCCCAGGGTGCCATTTAATAAAAGTTGGGGAGCGGGAGAAGGAAGGACAACCGGCTCTTTTCTCGTCCCGTCATAATTAGGAATCCAATCAATAGTATCTTTCTCAATATCTTTGAGCATCTCCTCTCCGATAGCCGAAAGGCGACACTCGGTATATCTCTGAGCAGCCGGTGGATCTCCATCAATACTTCCAAAGTTTCCCTGGCCCTCAATTAAGGGATACCTCATTGAAAAATCTTGGGCCATTCTAACCAGAGAGTCATAAACTGCTGCATCGCCATGAGGATGATAACGACCCAAAGTAGCTCCGACCACATTGGCAGATTTTCTAAATTTAGCATTATGACCCAAGCCATCCTCCCACATCGCATATAAAATCCGGCGGTGAACTGGTTTCAAGCCATCTCT
>CAZJJV010000053.1:0-3249 GCA_964546415.1 uncultured Candidatus Saccharibacteria bacterium | reverse complement strand
GCCCTCGTAGTTTAATGGATAAAACAGGAGCTTGCGGAGCTTCAGATAGAGGTTCGAATCCTCTCGAGGGCACATGGATTTGGAAACCCCTATTGAAAAATTGCCTCGGGTTGGACCCAGCTTTCAAAAAAAACTCCATAAATTAGGAATCAAAACAATAGGAGATCTTTTGTTTCATTTTCCTCATCGTTATGAGGATTTTTCTCGTTTTTCACCTATTGCTAAAGTTAATGTTGGGGATCAGGTTTCTATTTTGGGAAAAATCTTAGAAATAGAAAACACTAAAACCTGGAAAAAAAGAATGATTCTGACCGAAGCCATAGTGGTAGACAAAACCGGAAGTTTGAGGGTGGTGTGGTTTAATCAGCCCTATTTAATAAATGTATTAAAAAAAGGAGATTTGGTTTGTTTGGCTGGAAAGGTTTCTTTGGGAGAGGGAGGGATTTATCTCTCAAGCCCGGCTTTTGAAAAAATTTCAGAAAAAGAGTTAAAAAGCCTAAAAGCCAAACTCCTCCACACTGGCAGACTGGTGCCGGTCTACCCAGAAACAGAAGGTTTGTCTTCTAAATGGTTAAGGGTGATTTTGAGGCCTTTAGTAGTAAGGTTTCTAAAAATTTTGCCAGATCCCTTGCCAGAAAAAATTTTAAAAAAATATAAGCTTTTGCCTTTTAAAAAAGCCCTCTGGCAAATCCATTTTCCCGATTCTTTAAGGTTGGCCAAAAAAGCCAAAGAAAGGTTTGCTTTTGAAGAACTTTTCTTGATTTCCCTTTTAATTTTGAGAGAAAGGCAAAAACTGGCAAAGGAAAGGGCTATTCCCGTACCCCTAAATTTATCTTTGGTAAAAAGGTTTGTTAAAAGCTTACCTTTTGAACTTACTGAAAGCCAAAAAAAAGCCGCTTGGCAAATTTTAAAAGATCTGGAAAAAGAAAGACCAATGAATAGATTATTGGAGGGTGATGTGGGTTCTGGCAAAACGGTGGTGGCAGCCATTGCTGCCTTAAATGTTGTCAAGGCGGGCTATCGAGTGGCAATGATGGCACCTACTGAGGTTTTGGCTAAACAACACTACAAAACCCTAAAGGAACTTTTAGAAAAATTTGGGGTAGAAATTGGGTTGCTTACCGGAAAGGAGAAAAAAATAGAAAAAGCAGATATTATTGTTGGCACCCATGCTTTAATTCAAGACAAGGTAAAATTGGAAAATTTAGCCTTGGTGATTGTTGATGAACAGCACCGCTTTGGCGTAAAGCAAAGGGCAAGCTTGGTTAAACAATCTGCTAATAAATCAAAATTAAAAATTCCTCATTTATTATCAATGACCGCCACCCCTATCCCCCGCACCTTGGCTTTAACGGTTTATGGAGACCTAGATCTATCTCTTTTAACCGAAATACCAAAAGGAAGAAAGAAGGTAATCACTAAGGTGATTTTGCCAGAAGAAAGAAGGAGGGCTTATGGGTTTATAAGAAAAGAGGTAAAAAAGGGAAGGCAGGTGTTTGTTATTTGTCCTCGAATTGAGCCAGAAAAAGAAAATGAAAAGAAAACAAGTTTGGCAGAAATGAAAGCAGTGAAGGAAGAATATGAAAAACTCTCTAAAGAGGTTTTTCCGGAATTTAAGGTTTATTATTTGCACGGCAGAATGAAAAATAAGGAAAAGGAAGAAATAATGGAGAAATTTAAAAAAGGAGAAATTGATATTTTGGTTTCTACCTCAGTGGTGGAAGTAGGAATTGATGTGCCCAATGCTACTGTAATGATGATCGAAGGAGCAGAAAGGTTTGGTTTAGCCCAACTCCATCAGTTTAGGGGAAGGGTAGGAAGGGGAAAATATCAATCTTTTTGTTTTTTGTTTACTAATTCTTCAGCCAAAAAAACCCAAAAAAGATTAGAGGCCCTTTTAACTTCAGAAAATGGTTTTGCCTTGGCTGAAAAAGACCTGGAAATTAGGGGGCCGGGCGATTTTTCGGGCACCAGGCAATGGGGTATTCCTGATTTGGCAATGGCCTCCTTGAAAGATATCTTTTTAGTAGAAAAAGCCAGAGAGGCGGCAAAAGAAATTTTAGAAGAAGATCCTAAATTAAAAAAATATCCTGTCTTAAAAGAAAGGTTGGAGAAATTTAAACAAAAAATTCACTTGGAATAAAAGAGTTAGGATTTGCGCACTTTTTCTGTAGGCCAAAAACCCATATATTTCCCAAGCATCCAGCGGGTTTGAGCATCCAGAGCAGGTAGGGCAGAAAAAGCAATCATCATTATAGGAAAAAGCAACCAGCCAAAGATATAAATTATATATTTAAATTTTCCATAATCTGGGGGCCTAGGAGGAAGCAAAAGAATACTTAAATAACAAGAAAAAATTAAACCCAACATTGCGATTGTTAAAATATAACTGGTCACCCTAGGAAGATTATAAGAGATAAGGGTTTGAGAAAACTCAGATTCTCCCAAAATCAAGGGGAGCCAACCCAAAATAAAAATTAAAATAGGGGCTACTGCCCAGGTCCAGTGTCCCTCTAATAATTCAAGCCCCAAAGTAATTTTCTTTTTTAGGGGAATTTTTTTATCTTTTAAAAATCCAAAAAAAGCATAGGGAATCTCTCCCACCCCATAAGCCCACCTTTTTTGTTGTTTGTAGACATTTACCATCGTTTTCCAAAAGGTTTTTCCGCAGTTGGCATCCATTGAAAGAGGGTAATGGATAGGGATGACAGAGTAGTTGCCGTTGTATCTGAAAAAACATTGCCAAAAGATCCGAGAATCATCTGAAACCACATTGGGTTGTTTAAATCCCACCTCTACTAAGGCCTTAAAACTCATAGCATGAGAAGAAAAGGTAATAAGTTTTTCTGGTCTTTCTTGATTCATAGTGTGCCAAAAGGTGGAAGAAAAAGATAGGACTCGAGAAAATACTGGGGCCTCCCAAATATTATTAATGTATAAGGGAATGGGTTGAAAACTGCTTCGGGTGGGGTTTTGGGAGGTAAGGTAATAATAGGTTAAACAGCTGAAATATTTAGGAAAAACGACTGTGTCGGCATCAAAAAAAGAAACGATAATGTTTTGGTAGGGAATTTTTAAAGGATCAATCAATGTTTCTTTGGCTCTTTTGGTTGCCCAAGTATCATTAGAACCATGACCAGGAATCTCTCCTGGCAGATTGGCTGGATGCCAGGTAATTAAAATTTTAAAGAATTTATTTTTATATTCTTTTTCAATTATTTTGGCTGTCTCCTGGGTTTCTTTTTTTGC
>CAZJJV010000052.1:0-3309 GCA_964546415.1 uncultured Candidatus Saccharibacteria bacterium | reverse complement strand
TTTGTCTCAAATAATACTTACTCAAATCACTCCGCTTTTCGGTAACCTCACAATATGGAATAGTACTCCAATCCACATGGTAATTTGTAATATCAGTTGTCCTAATCATTTTCAATTTTGTTTTATAATTAACACCCTTTGCAGTAATACCATAATATATCTCGTCAGCTACTTCTTCCAGCTTCACCACCTCCCAATCTTCTGGAATTAAACCAATCTCAGGCACGCGACGGCTTGATAAACTTCCTTTCGATGCTTTCATTTTTCTCTCCTAGTGTAAAATTGATCAAAATACTCTAAAACATTTGGACTATAAAATTTTTTCTTTTGTGACTTTTGCGGATGTGAAGGATCTAAGAAACGTATACGACAATACCGGTTATGACATGCTTCCGGGTTGCACTGAGAAGGATCAGGTTCTATTCGTTTTTTTAGGTCGTAAAATTGCTGACTTTGTTTGAAATCTTCATACCGTTCCCGGAGCATTTTCAGTAATTCTTTATAAGTCCAAGGATATTTTTCTCTCCATTGCTGCTCAGTTAACTCTAAAGGCAATGCGTTTGGGTCACCAGGAGCTATTCTTACCGGAAGAGCCTCTTCCACGCGCTTCGACCGTACAAATTTTAGCTTAACTTCAGCGGTTACAAAGAAACCTTCAGGATCTTCTTCTTGATTTTCACTTAACCTTTGTAGAAATCGGTAGAGTCTCTCTTCGTTTTTGAAGCCATGAAAGGAAGTATCCTCTGGTGGAATAAAAGACACAGGTTGCACGATCGCATTTTCCAGCGGTTTTATGCTCTCCTCTCCAAACCATTTTGTTGTAAGAAGGTAGAAATTCCGTGTAGTTGCCAAAACAATACTGTGTATTCGCTCTCGGAGAGGGGAGGAAATATACAAATGTGTGGCATTATCACGAATTTCAATTAAAGCCATCAAGTTATTGTAAACATTTACTGGAATTTTTTTTGTGTTCCTCATCTGGTTAAGCAAGTATGTGAGCCCGTATGTCATTTTGTTTCCAGATCGATTTCGTTTGTATCTTCCGTTTTTCAACCTTTCGTAAATTGATCGGTAATCATTGTCATGATCTTGTACCCATTTTGCTTTTAGAAGGAGTTCCCAAGCGTTCGTCATCAAAATAGCGAAAGCCTCTTGTTTGTATCTAAACAAGGTCTTGTTATAAATATCTACTGCAGCCATTGCTGCAAAAATGGCTTTCTCAAGAAGGCGTTCGTATCTTCTTCTACGGCTCATGGCGTTCTATTTTCCCATCTTTAATTCCCCTTAAAAAACATTTAATGAGCATTAAGTCTTCTTGAGAAAGTACAACACCTTTTAAACATTTATTCACATCATCAACTACCCTAGACACATCACACTTACTGAGATAATTATGCAAGTCAACCCCAAGTAAGTATGCACCCGAACACATAAACTCATCTTCCACTTCAGGAAGCCTATCAAAATATTCGAATCGCCTTACTCCCTCTTCCTCATACTGTCTTAAACATGCTATAATATCACTAATATGTTTTTTTGCACTTGTAATGTCCCCTCCTTCTAATCTTTCAATAGACGCTCTTATTTTTATCACAACAATCAAAGGGATAGCCGCTACTTTTAAAACAACGAAATTCTCATCATTACCAAATTTAAGCTCTTCGGCATTTAAAATTGCTTCTTTTAAACCAAAAAGATCCATTTTTTCTCCTGTTGGCCAATATACAACATTTCTCTTTTCGGATACAGGGATAACATCAACCTTAGCAGATTTATTGAAAGTAAACCTGTGAGGAATACTTGTGGCATCAAATCCATATTTACTCAAAATCTCCTTCAAATCTTCCTGGTCTCCATCAAATATAACTGCAAAATCAGCATCCATTGTCATTCTTTCTAACTTTATCTTATGCAGCTTCAGTGCAAAAGCTCCTATTATAGCATACTCCAACCCTTTGTTTTCTAAACACTTTACTACACTTTCGATCATCTGTTTGTTTATTTCATTAATGTCCATGACAAATAACTCTTTCTTATTTCCTCTGCCGTTTCCAAACATCTTTGGTCCCCGCATTCAAGTAAATCAGCGTATAACATTGGTATAGGAACTATGGATTGCACACTATTTTGGGACGGAAAGCCTTCCCACTGAACATAAATCCAAATATTCCCACTTTTACTTCTCAATAATCTCAACTCATTCCTCAAACTTTCTAAAATCTCGGGCGACAGCCACAAATCAACCCGAGAAGATTTCAAATATCCAGTTAACAACTCTGCGGCAAATTCTCCTCCGAAATACACATCTTTCCCCTTTAACATCTTATGAATTTGCCCTACATCTTCACCAAACTGCGATACAAATTGCCCCAACATTTTTTTAGGTTTCAGCTTCTCAAGATAGGCTTGTGTCCACTTTAAGAGCATATTTTGGGGCTTACGAATATAATATTTCTTTCTATCACCTATTACAACACCCTCTCTTTTCAGTGATTTCATTAAATAGTGGACTTTTCCAAGTGACAATCCCGTATTATCTGCGATTTCTCTATAAGTTGTAATAATTTCAGGCCCGTTCATTAAAAAATATAAGAGCAACTTTGCCCCACTTTGTGTAATCACAGAGTCCGCATGCTTAAATCGTTCCTTCAATGTATTTCCTATAACAAAAAGTGTTAATAACCCTGGAATCTCTATATAAACATTCCCTGCATTGTCTACAAACCAGATTCCCTTTTCTCTAAGAACAAGTGCGAGTGGTTTAGAAATGTATTCACTTATTACTATATACCATTTACCCTCACTTCGTATCCTATTCGCAGTTTCCATAATCAATGGCATCATAAAAGGTCTCAAGTTTCTTTTTATATCACCAACAACCCAATAATCTCTACGCCCATTATACTTGAGATGGAGCAATAAATCTGGTATAAATTTCGCTTTTACCTGTGTATCTTTATTCCATCCGTAATCCACATTAATCCCGTGTTTATACAATGCCATCGCTAACTTTTGAAGGGCATACCTTACCCATTCAAATTCTATTATTTTAAATTGTTCATGTTTCATGAACATAATATATAAATGAACAAATGAATTGTCAAGTATCTAATATAATGCTTCACTCTCGCATTGAGACCAGTAATTCTGCACCTCCTATATCCTGATCTATACACCTTAAAATCCTCCATAACCCAGTTCTTCCAAATACCCTTTTATATTCTTCTCTATTTCTTGTAAAGAATTATTGATTTTCTGAAGATTTTTCCATTCCTCAGCCACATCAATCTCCTCCATTTCTTCCTCAGG
>CAZJJV010000051.1:0-3315 GCA_964546415.1 uncultured Candidatus Saccharibacteria bacterium | reverse complement strand
CTGAAAGGTCAGCATGGGTTTATTATACAATCTTTAAGTGGTTGCTTCAATTTTAAAAAATAAGCTTCTGTAAACTTATTTCAATGGAGCTGTAAGTCTTTTGTTACTTAATTACTATAATCTTACCTTTCTGGGTTTTTTTACCCAATTTGAGATGATAAAAGTATACCCCGCTTTTTTTCATTTTGAATATTATCGTGTGTACACCTGCATTAAACCTACGAGAAAAAGAAGGCTCTATTATTCTGCCTGAAATATCATAAACCTTTAAAGTAACTATACTTTTTTGAGGAAGATTAAATTTTAGGGTTGCGATATCCTCAGTTAATATATCATTGTCTGTAATTGACTCACGTGGGGTTGTTGATTCTTCAATATCAGGAGGAAGTAGAAGATTTTCAAAAATACGAAATCCACCCCTGAAATCTGCCAAGAAGACTAGATTGTTTTTAACATATAAATCCATGGCATAGCCCGGTGTATCATGAAATCCCACTTCAAATGGGTTCAATGGGTCTGAAACATCAATTATTCTGAGACCACACGTACCATCGGCAATATAAGCGTAGTTTCTATCAACAATTATGCTACTTGCTTGGCCCGGTGTCTTGTAATATGCTACCTCAAAAGGATTTGAAGGGTTTGAGACATCGATTATTCTGAGTCCTGCGGTATCAGCGGATACATAAGCAAAATTATCTTTAACAAAAACATTGGTGGCTATTCCAGGAGTTGCATAATGGCCTATTACAGAAGGATGGTAAGGATCTGAAACATCCACTATTTTCAATCCTGCTTCATCACATGCAATATAAGCATAATTTCCGTTGACATAAATGCCCCAGCCTAAGCCTCCAATTTCACATTTTCCTATTGTTCTATGAGGTTCTGATGATATATCTATAACTACAAAAGAATCGGTAGGCATATCCTGGGTGGTTGCATATATATAAGGCCATCTTAAAAACACATCTATAGGATAAATTAATATACTATCTCTCACCCGTGGATTATAAGGAACAGAAATAACATACAAATTCTCAGCACTAAGATATGCACTGTAGTAATTTACATAGATTCCGCAAGCTGCCATAAGAAAATCCATGTAATTTGTCATTCTTGGAGTCGATGGGTCCGATACATCCATAATTCTCAAACCGCCTCCTATACAGTCTCGCCACTCGGTTAAGTATGCAAAGGATTGTCCATCACTGTAATTTTGTACAGCCACATTGAAACAACAGCCTGGTGTATCATAATGTCCCACTTTAATAGGATTTCTTTGTCCAAAAACATCAACGATTCTTAATACTTCTTCATCCGCAATGTATATAAAATTCTCTAAACGTTGAACAGTTTTTGCATTTCCAGGTGTATCATAATGAATTTCTTCTTCTGGTGCAGCGGGATTTGAAATATTAATAATCTGAATTCCGGCTTCGCCTTCAGCAACTATGGCATAGGAACCGGAAATAAAGACATTTTGTGCAGGTCCTTGTGTGGCAAAGTAACTTAGTTCGACTGGGAAATAAGGGTTTTTCACATTTAATATTCTGAGGCCTCCTTCACCATCTGCAACATACGCGAGCGTATCTTGAACTACTATACTATACGCACATCCGGGTGTAAAATAGGAAGTCATCTCAAAGGGATTATTAGGATCTGATATATCAAATATTTTTATACCATTATAATAATTTGCAACGAATGCATGATTCTCAGAAACATATACATCGTAAGTATACCCTGGTATATCACAATGACTTATTTCTATAGGATGAGAAGGATCTGTGATGTTTATTATTCTTAATCCGCAATTAAAATCTGCAACATACGCATAGCCATTGCAAACATATACATTTATACAATATCCCGGTGTGTTATAATATCCTGTTTCATAAGGTGCTCTACGTTCTGAAATATTAAGGATACGGAGTCCTGCGTTCCAATCGGCAATATAAGCGTAGTTACCATTTACACATATGCCTTTAGCAAAACCGGGTGTGTCAAATTGGCCTATCTCCAAGGGATTAGAAGCATCCGAAATGTCCAATATTCTGAGTCCAGAATCACGATCCGTCACAAAGAGAGTGGAACCAGCAGCAAATACATCTTCAATGAAGCTGTAAGCTGGATAATTCTCTACCTCAACAGGCTGTGATAAATCTAAAATCACCAGTCCATTTGAGCGATCAGCAATGTATACATAACGGCCTGAAAGACAAACATCTAAAGCAGCATCGCGCGTATCATAAAGACTAACAGTGCGTAAATTCGAGGGATTTGAAATATTCACAACTCTAAATCCTCTTCCCCAATTAGCTAAATAAGCATATTCTCCTTGGACATAAACATTTGAAACATAGCCGAATGTGTCGCAATACCCCAATTCGATAGGATTGAGAGGATCACTTATATCCATTATATGCAATCCACTGTCACAGGCAGCTATATAAGCAAGATTTTCAGAAATAAAAATATTGCGGATTTTATATCTAAAATCAATATGACGCAGTTCGTGAGGACTATGCGGGTCTGCTACGTCAATGATGCTTAAACCAGAGTCATAATCAGCAATGTAAGCGAATGACCCATAAATTTCAACGTCACGTGCAGTTTTAGGAGCCGGACAATTACCCATATTTTGTGGATTATAAGGATCTGAGACATCTAATATTCTTAATCCATCATTCCAATCAGCGATAAATAAGTAATTTCCAGATTTATAAATGCCAAAAACATACCCAGGCGTATCATAATAACTCAACCTATAAGGAACTTCGAGATTTCTCACATCCCAGATCTCAATCCCTCTGCTGGAAGCACCTATGTATAGATAACCGGAACTATCATCAAAAACTATGTCATTAACGATTCCTCTTGTGGCAATTTCTGAGATTTTGATTGGATTGCAGGGATCAGTAACATCTAGTATATAAATACCACCTCCTGAACCTAAAAATACTATATTTCTGGTAGGGTCAAGGCTTACAGCATAAGAAGGACCAAATGGATGCGCACCAACAAGGCGGACATTTAAAGGATCTGTAGTATTTTGGCTTAACTTGAGGCTTTCAGGAGCCAAAGGAATAAGAGGAGTTTTTAAAACCTCTTTATGTAATGATATTGCGGATGTGATAAGTAGTATTTTTAAAAGATTAACAAGCATCCTAACTCCTGTAACACCTATAAATTATTTATAACATGCAAAAGAAAATTTGTCAATATTTTTTTTAAAAAACTGTACAAATCACTTTATACTTTTTCTATGTTGAAATGGAAAAAATTTCGCCTGGGGTTTCTTGAAACCAACTG
>CAZJJV010000050.1:0-3339 GCA_964546415.1 uncultured Candidatus Saccharibacteria bacterium | reverse complement strand
CTCGCTTAAGAGAAATAGAACATAAAAGATCAACAAGAAAATGGCTTCTTTAGTAGAGACCTTACGGCCGGTCCTGACAAAGAAGAAGAAAAAGATGGCTGCTAAAATAAGGAAAACCCTAGCGATGGCAAAGTGAGGGAGGTCAAATATTTGGATAGGACAGATCAAAGAAACAATTCCCAACACCAGGGTAGAGGGAGCGATAATTGAGCCCATCAAATCTCCTAAAATCATCCAGGTGTAGCCCCTCTTGGCAGAGATAATGGCAAAATAGCCTTCGGGAATAGAATTGCCCAAACTAACAATTAAAATCCCAATCAAACTTATTGGCACATTTAAAACCTTAACGAAATAAAGACTGGAACGTACAATTCCTTCTGAGGCCAAAACCAAAAATAAGACTCCTACAATTATCTTTCCCAAATTCTGTAAAAATAATTTAAACTGTTTCAAAATAGAGTAATCTTCGCCATTATAAACTAAAGTAAATCTTTCTTTTTTAGAGAACAACCATAGAAGATAAAAGAAATAAGCAAAAATCAAAATTAGTCCATCTCCCCTTCCCAAGACTCCATCTAAAATTAAGAGAATGGGCAAGCAGGCAAATATAATTGTAAAGAGAGAGGTGGTTTGGACGGTTCGGCTTTGGGCTGGCAACCCTCCGGCAATCAAAGCAGCGATTGCCACTATTAAGGTAAGATCTATCACGTTCCCCCCTACGATATCTCCAAAAGATAATTGGGGGACTTTGTGAAGAGCAGAGGCGATTCCTACAAAAAGGTTGGGCAGGGTGGCAGCCAAAGCCACCATTATAAAGGCCACCACAAATTCTCGCCATTTTAAAAATCTAGCCACTTTCAACAATCCATCAATAATCCAGCCCCCCGAGAAATAAAGCATTGCCAAAGAAACTAGAGCCAAGAGAATATAAAATCCCAACATAATTTAGATTAAATAGATCAAAGAATAAATAATTCCTCCCAGAAAAATAAAAATTAAAGGCAAAACAAGAAATTTCCTTTTTGGTTTTATTTTATTATACATTAAAAGAATTAAAATACCATCTATGGCTAAGGTAATCCCTCCTACAAAACTAATAACCGGAATAAATTTTTTGATTCCAATAAAATAAAGAAAAAGGGGCAGAAAGCAAGTAATAAAAAAAGAGGTTTTTGGAGGAATTTTTAAATCAAAGTAAAGTATTTTCTTTAAGGTCAAGCCCAGAGGAACAAAAGAGGTGAAGGTAGTTAAGATTCCCAAAAGAAGTAAAAAAGAAAATAGCCAAGGATCCAAGACATTTTTTAAAGTGGGCAGAGCATATTCAGTGGTGTTTTCTCCTAAAATTCCCAAGACCAAATAAATGAAAAACAAATAAAAACAAATAGCCATCAAGATTGAGGCAAAGATAACCTTTTTGAGAAGTTGTTTCTTTTTTCTTAACATTTCTTCTATTTCGGGAATAAGGGCTGCTCCCCAAAGAGAAAACAAAATAGGACCATAAGGAAAAAAGAAATTTTCTTTAAAAAGTTGTTGGCCCAAAAAAAGGTTCTCAGATTGAATTAAACTTTTACTTTCAATAAAAATAAAAAACAAAACAAGAAAAAACAAAAAAACCCCTATAAGCTCAATTTTGGCTACGGCCCTAATTCCAAAATAAATCAAAACAGTTCCCGCCAGCCAGTAAAAGAGGACTGAAACACTTTCATTAAAGAATAGGGTTGGAAATAGATCTTTTAAAAACTCCCCCCCTACAATTAAATAAGCCAAAATAGCTCCCAAAAGACCCAAAACAGAAGAAAAAAGGGCCACCCTTTCTGCCCTTTTCCCTAAATGATATTTAGCAAACCCTGGCAATCTTTTTAAGTCAGGAGTATAGAGGGCTACCTGGCCAAATATTTGATGTACCAAGATGGCCAAGATACCTAAGACAAAAAAGTAAACCACAGTTGTCCAAAACCCTACTTTTAATGTAATATAGGGCAGAGAAAAAAGCCCTACCCCAATGATTGTTCCTGAGAGCATCGAAACCGCTGATATAAATTTAACAGCCCCTTCTTTTTTCATTGGTTTAATAAATTTGCGCCCTCAACCGGATTCGAACCGGTGTTTCATCGCTGAGAACGATGCGTCCTCGTCCACTAGACGATGAGGGCTTAAAAATTATTTTAACAAAAATTTAGCTTTTGTCTACATCTTCAAGAGCCTTGACTACTCTTTCCATTTCTAATTCCCGGGAACCATCTACCAAAATGAGATCCCCTTCTTTTATTTCTTTTTTTAGTTTTTCTGTTCCTTTTTCAAAATTTTCAAATTGAAATATTTTTTCAGCCTCCATTCCTTTTAAAGCAGCCCCCTGGGCAATAAATTTTGCTCTCTCACCAAAAGTAAAAAGTAGATCACAAAATTCTGCTACCTTTTCTCCAATAGCTTCGTGGGCTTCAATAGTATATTTGCCTATTCCTACAATATCACCTAAAACCGCTATTTTCCTTTGGGCACTTTGAATCTTTCCTAGAATCTCTAAAGCCTCTATCATCGAGAAAACGCTGGCAGATTCTGCATCATCTAATATCCAAGAATTCTTAATTCCCTTTATTAATCGCATTCTTCCAGGGAGAGAGTGATAATTTTTAAGGGCTTGAGAGATTTCTACCAAATTTAGGCCCAAGACTACCCCTACGCTTGTTGCCGCTAAAGCGCTATAAATTTGTTCTTTACCAAAAAGTTTATCTAACCAGACAGGAACAAGATTTCCTTGATAGCAAACCTTGAAAGTGGTGCCAAGGTTTAATTTTATCTCAGTGGCTCTAAAATCAGCCCCTTCTTGAAATCCAAAAGTTAATTCTTTTAGGTTGGTTTCGTCTTTAATCTCTCTTACAGTTTCATCATCAAAATTTAATATTAAATATCCCCAAAAAGGTAAAAGTTTAGCCAACTTTCTTACTTTATTTGTTTGTTTTTTCTCACTGGCAAAAAAGTCTTTATCTGGATGAGGATCACTAAAATGGGTTACCAGTAATATAGGAAGAGAGGATTTTTTTATTAAAAATTGGAAAAATTTTTCATCCTTTTTTAAATTGGTTTCAAATATTAAAACCTTCTTTCCTGTCTTAAAATAAGGCTTAAGGCTTTGACTAATAGCCTCTTTGGCAGTTTCTTTACCCTTTCCCACAATTATGATAGCGATGGGTCTTTTGAGGAGAATTTTAAGTTTGGTAAAAAATTTTTTCATAATAACTTTTAAATATCAGAAGAAAGAATTAAATCAGGAGGATGATTTTCATCATAATCTGGAGGAATTTGCCAGAGATTGATAATGTAGCGAGCCAACTCTCTAAA
>CAZJJV010000049.1:0-3340 GCA_964546415.1 uncultured Candidatus Saccharibacteria bacterium | reverse complement strand
CCAGTTGTAAAAAAGTCTCCATACTGGTGCACGCTTATCCAGAACTGAAAGAAAGATCAGGTTGTTCCCTGTGAAAAGTTCTGCTCCTGCAATAACCACAAGCATTAGTCCAACACTAAATACTGCACCCATCATGAATTTGGCCATTCCAACACCTAAGTATTTTGCTACATCATGACCCACCATAGTAGCAAGCTCTGCTCCGAATCCAATATAGACTCCGGCTAATATACCTAATATGAAGAGCTTATAGAATACATAGTGGGTTTTTTTGACACACACATTACTAGTCAGTGTATCAGCAATAGTTGCTGGAGTACGACATTCAAACTGCATATCACACCTCCTTTGTTAAATTTTTTCAATTTTACATGCTGCAACTTTATATTCAGGGATTTTTGCGATTGGGTCCAGCGCATCATTGGTAAGGACATTTGCGGCAGCTTCTGCAAAGTGGAATGGTATAAACACTGAACCCGAACATACTCTTTCACTTTCTATTGCTTTAATCTTTATAGAACCTCTCCGTGTGGTCACCTTCACTTCTTCACCATCCTTAATGCCAAGTTTTTTCATATCTTCAGGATGCATTTCCATATAAGGTCCTTCTACATATTTAGGAAGTGCATTTGTGCGTCTTGTCATAGAACCTGTATGGAAGTGGAAAAGAACCCTTCCTGTGGATAAGAGGAAAGGATATTCATTGTCTGGCCATTCTGCCGGAGGTATGTAATCTACTGGATGAAACTTACCAAGACCTCTGGAAAATTTGCCTTTGTGAAGATATTTTGTCCCTGGATGAGATGGGTCAGGGCATGGCCACTGCAACTTTTCGCCCCGCATAATCCTTTCATAAGTTATTCCTCCGTATATAGGAGTGAGTCTATTTATCTCATCAATAATATCTTTGACATGGGTATAATTCATTTCATAACCCATCTTTTTTGCCAAATCACGTATTATCATCCAATCAGGTTTTGCTTCTTGTGGAGGTTCAATGGCTTTCTCTACCCAAAGTATTCTCCTCTCAGTATTTGTGAAGGTTCCACATTTCTCAGCAAAAGATGCAGCAGGTAACACCACATCCGCAAACTGGGCTGTTTCAGTCATGAAGATATCCTGACATACAAGAAATTCAACACTTTCTAAAGCCTCTTTAACATGGGGTATATTGGGGTCCGAAACCATTGGATTCTCGCCCATGAAATAAAATGCTTTTATTTTACCTTCCGTAGCAGCATACATCATTTCCACCACAGTAAGCCCAGGTTTATCGGGTAATTTTACACCCCAGGCCTTTTCAAATTTCTCTTTAATCTTGGGGTCATCTACTCTCTGATAACCTGAATAAACATTAGGTAGCGCTCCTAAGTCACAGGCCCCCTGTACATTATTTTGTCCTCTTAAAGGATTAACCCCAGTGGACTCTCTACCAACATTACCGGTCAACATGGCAAGATTGGCAAGTGAAAGCACATTATCAGTTCCGGTAGTATGCTGAGTGATTCCCATAGCGTATACTATACTGGCTTTTTGTGCTTTCCCGTATATTCTTGCTGCTTCTATTATCTTCTGCTTTGGAATACCCGTAATCTCTTCTGCTTTTTCAGGGGTGTATTGCTCTATCACCTTCTTAAATTCATCGAATCCTTCCGTCCTTTCTTTTATAAATCCTTCATCGTAAAGACCCTCTTTGATTATCACATGCATCATTCCATTTATCCATGCGACATCTGTTCCGTTCTTCTGTTGCAGCCAGAGTGTTGCATATTTAACAAGGTCTATTTTCCTTGGATCTACAACAATGAGCTTGGCTCCATGAAATAGAACTGCCCTCTTTATCAGAGTTGCAATCACAGGATGGGTCTCAGTAGTATTGGAACCTGTAACCAGAATAACATCGGCGTATTCCAGTTCCTCTATTGAATTTGTCATGGCACCAGAGCCAAAGGCCCTTGCAAGGCCAGCAACGGTGGAAGCATGGCACAATCTGGCACAATGATCAACATTATTGGTTCCTATCACAGCTCTCATAAATTTCTGAAACACAAAATTTTCTTCGTTTGTACATTTCGCAGATGCAAGCCCCCCTATAGCATCAGGCCCATATTTTTCCTTGATTTCTTTTAGTCTTTTAGCCACGTAATCCAGTGCCTTATCCCATTCTACTTCTACAAATCGCCCATCCTTTTTTATAAGAGGTTTTTTAAGCCTATCTTCTCTATTTACAAAATCCAATCCGAATCTTCCTTTAACACATGTTTTACCATAATTTGGAACCTCATCAGCTCCCTTAACTTTAACAATTTTGTTATCTTTAATCCATAACTCCAGCTGACATCCTACCCCACAGTAAGGGCAGATAGTAGTGACTATTTTATCCACATCTTTCTTTCTGAGTCGCATACCGTATACAGGTTTTTCAACAAGTGCTCCTACTGGACATATCTGAACGCACTGCCCACAACCATCACATTCCGAATCAGCCCATACTCCAAGCCCTGCGACTACATATTCATTGATGCCCCTCTGTGCAAAGTTCAACACACTTTTACCCTGAATTTCCTCACAGGCTTTAATACATCTTCCACATTTTATACATTTAGAAGAGTCGTAAATCAATACCGGCGAGCTTTCATCTTTTACTTGAGCGATATCCTTCCATATAGGAGAAAAAATCCTTTTTTCCAAACTGAGACCATATCTATATGCAAGGTCTTGAAGTTCACAATCTCCGTCCCTGTCACAGTTTATACAATCAGCATTGTGTTCAGAAAGAATCATATCAAGTAAAATCCGTCTTGTTTCTTCCAATTCATCATCAAAGGCAGTAACCTTCATTCCCTCTTCAACTTTTACAAGGCACGAAGGTACCATGCCTGGTCTTCCCTCTATTTTAACTATACAGAGGCGACATGCACCCGTAGGTGAGATCTTTTCGTGAAAGCAAAGGCCGGGTATATCAATACCATTCTCACGGGCTACTTTAAGCAGATTATCCCCCTTTTTGGCCTTTATTTCCCTGCCATCAATGTATATAGTAACTAAATCATTCATGAAAAAACCTCCTCTTATTCCCAGTAAAAAGGTTTTATAACTCTTTCTAAAACCCCTTGAAGTTTAGAAATTGTTACGCCATAATTGGTTATCGGTACTCCTCTCCTCTTGCATTCTTTTATTCTTCTTTTCATTTCCGTACCCGTTATTATACACTGTTTCTTTGCTGCTTCTAATATAGTTGTCCCCTTAGGAACTTCTACTTCTTTACCGTCTATATAAAGTTTGACCATTTCTGCCATAAATATTACCTCCTATCTTCTACAATTTTCACAATGGAATT
>CAZJJV010000048.1:0-3343 GCA_964546415.1 uncultured Candidatus Saccharibacteria bacterium | reverse complement strand
ACCCAGATTATCAGTTCTCTATTTGAAAATATGGAAAAAGGTGTTAAAATTGATGGTGATTGGCCCAAAATTGAAAGCTTAGAGTTTAACAATGTTTCTTGTCCCATTGAGAAAGATGGCGAATGTTATTTAGATCCTCAAACCTTGTGCAACTCTAATTTATGATAGAAAAAAATTTTTTGATTCAACTTACAACCAACCTTTATCAACTCACTCTTTTGTTTCCCAAAAAAGAGCCTTTGAGATATAAGATGAGAGAGGTAGCAGATGAGATTTTAATCTCTTTCCTAAAGAAAAAAATCAGTCAAAATCCGGTATTAGAGGATTTAGAAATTTTAGATAGTTTTTTTGAAATCGCTAAAGACCAAAATTGGGTAGCCCAAGACAAAATTTTAACCCTTCAAAAAGCATATCGAATATTGAAAAGTAAAGCGGAAGAAAGCATTAGAGAATCTTTGCAATTAGAAGTGAAAAAAGCCACTTTGCCAGCCAATAGTGTAATTTTGCCTCCAGATTCGTCTTCTAAAAAAGAGGAACCTTCTTTTAGATTAAATCCCAGGCAGGAAAAAATTATAGAGTTTTTAAAAGAAAACGAAAAAGCCCAGGTTTGGCAGATAAAACAAATCTTTCCCAATGTTAGCAAGCGAACCCTAAGGCGGGACTTTAAATTTTTATTAAAACAAGGTATAATTGAGAGAATTGGAGAAAGAAATGATACTTTTTATACCCTTAAAGGGTAGGACAAGGGTAGGACAAAGTAGGACATTATTTGATTTTTATACCAAATGCCTAATCCAAAGAAAAAATTTAGTAAAATTTACGACAAATACGTAGAACAAATCTACCGTTTTGTTTTTTTAAAGGTAAATTCTCAAGAAGTAGCCCAAGATTTGGTTTCTGAGACATTTTTAAGGTGTTGGGGGGCATTTAGAAACAAAAAAGACATTAAAAATCCCCGGGCTTTTCTATATCAGATTGCTAGGAATTTAGTAATTGATTATTATCGAGAAAAAGGCAAGGTAGTGATGGTTTCAGCAGATAGTACCCCTCTTGTTGATCCCCGAGAGGGATTGGAAGAAAAAACCAATAAAAATTTGGAATTAGAGCGAATCAAAAATTGCTTAACTTCTCTTAAAGAAGAATATCAAAATGCTATTATTTGGTATTATTTAGAAGGTCTTCCGGTTTCAGAAATTGCCCATTTATTAGGGAAAAACGAAGGAGCCACCCGGGTTTTAATCTCCCGGGCCCTCCGGGCTCTAAAAGAGAAAATTTCTGAAGCGTAACATTTTGCCTATTTTTTCGTCATCTTAATAAAGATGACTGAAAAGGAAATTATCAGCAAAATTGAACAACTCCGCCAGATTAAACCCGAGAAAGAGTGGGTGGCTTTGACTAAGGAAAGGATTTTGGGCACCGAACCCAAAGTAAAATGGCTCGGACTTTTTGATTATCAGTTGAAACCTATTTTGGCTGGAGCATTGATGGCCCTTATTGTTTTTGGGCTTTTCAGTGTTTCCCAAAATTCATTGCCTGGCGACACTTTGTATCCAATAAAGAAAATTAGCGAAAAGGGCCAGGCAATTTTCGTTTCCAAAAACGAGGAACCAAAAGTAAAACTGGAATGGGTGAACAAAAGATTAGAAGAGTTAAAAGAAGTGGCCTTGAAAAACGAAACCAAAAAATTACCCACCGCCCTAAAAGAAACAGAAAATGCTCTTGCTGAAGCAGCCAAAGGTTTGGTAAAATCTGAAAATATCGCTCAAAAAGAAGTGGTAGAAAAAGCAAAAGAAATGATTGTCAAAAAAGAGGAGATAGAGAAAACCCTTGGGGTTGAAATTGGAGGTAAAGAAGAGGAAAACCTTACAAAAACCCTGGCAGAAAAACTGATTGACGATTTAGAAAACAGAAATTTAACCAAAGAACAAAAAGAGGTGTTAGAAAAAGCAGAGGAAGATTTTGAAAACGGCAAATATCAAGAGGCTTTATTAAAGGTTTTAGAATTAAGTTATAATAATGAATAATAAACTGTCGCGCTTGCTCGTGACCCCAAACGTTTGGTCGCGAGCCATTTCCTGCCAAAAACTTGGCAGGAGAAAGGTCGACGCGACGGAAATAAAATAAATTAAATCAAAGAGAAAATGAACACCTTAAAGAAAGTTTTTGCCAGTTTAACTATCGCCGGAATGGTCCTTTCTGCTGGGCCAGTGGGAGCAGTTACTGCTGATGAACTCTTGGCTCAGATTCAGGCACTTCAGGCTCAATTGGAAGACCTGATGGCTCAATACCAAGAGCTAACTGGTGAAACAGCTGGAGGTCCGGCAGCCTGCACTGGCATCACCTTCACCCGAAACCTTTATCTTGGGGTTTCAGGCGATGATGTAAAATGCTTGCAGGCATTGCTGAACCAAGATGCTGACACCAAGTTAGCTGAATCTGGTGCCGGTTCTCCTGGGAACGAGACCACTTATTTTGGTCCTTTGACCCAGGCAGCAGTAAAGAAGTTCCAAGAAAAATACGCTTCTGAAATCCTCACTCCTCTTGGTTTGACAGCCGGAACTGGCTATGTGGGTCCTTCCACTAGAGCCAAATTGAATTCTATGTTAACGGCTGCTGAAGAGGAGGAAGAGGAAGAGGAAGAAGAAGAGGAAGAGGAAGTAACCTTGGAGGGTGAAGAGGGAGTAATTTTGAATTTTGAAACTCTGGGTGATCCTTCTTCTGAAGAAGCAGAGGAAGGTGAGGAAGATCAGAAAGTTCTCGGGGTCAGCTTTGAACCCGATGGCTCTGACCTTCAATTAGCCAGAGTTTATGTTTACTTCTCAAGAACCTCCACTGCCTCTGGTGAGTCTTATAGACCTTGGAACTACTTTGAGACTGTCTCCCTCTGGCTTGGTGACGAAAAGATAGCAGAAAAAGATGCTGATTCTTCCAGCGATTGGTCAGAAGAAGATGATAACACCTGTTATTCAGACAGTGGCTCTTCCAAGGACTACAAGATGGCCTTCACCGGTCTCTCTGAGGTCCTTGAAGAAGGAGAAGAGGTCAACCTCTACGTGGCAGTGACTGTGAAAGATAACCTTGACTCAGAGGATGAGACCACTGACTTTACGGTCTGCATTCCAGGAGATGGAATCAGAACCGTAGACGCTACTGGTCTCAGCGTTTATGCTCCATCCAATGAGACCCATGAGAGTTTTGAAATGGCTGGAGCCACTGATCCTACTCTCAAGCTCTCTTATGATGAGGATGAGAATGAGGACAGAATTATTGATGTTGATGACCAAAATGACACCAACAACGTAGAGGTCTTAAAGTTCACCTTAGAGTCAGAGAATGCTGACAC
>CAZJJV010000047.1:0-3541 GCA_964546415.1 uncultured Candidatus Saccharibacteria bacterium | reverse complement strand
TCTGCTCCAGCCATATCTAAAACAGTTCGAGAATCCACCTGAGAAGCCACCTGAAAGGTTACCCGAGATGTAATATTTGCCTTAATTAGGCCAGTAATCACTTCCACCGAAGGCCTTTGGGTGGCTACCACCAAATGGATTCCTACTGCCCGAGCCATCTGGGCCAATCTAACAATTCCTGCCTCTATTTCTCTTCCTTTGGCGGCCATTAAATCTGCTAATTCATCAATAACTAAAACAATATAAGGCATTAAGCCATCGCCCTTTTTTGAAATCGCTTGATTATAACTTGCAATATCTCGGCACCTCTCTTTAGCCAAAAGATCAAATCGTCTCTCCATCTCACCAATCAACCACCTTAAGGCATTCACAGCATGGTGGGCATTTAAAATAGGAGGGGCTAATAAATGGGGGAGGTCGCGATAAATGGAAAATTCTACTCTTTTGGGATCAATTAAAATCAACCTTAAGTTTTCTGGTGGGTTTTGATACAAAAGAGAAATAATTAAAGCATTGAGAAAAACCGTCTTTCCTGTCCCAGTGCTTCCCGCTACCATTAAGTGGGGCATTCTAGCCAAATCAGCATACACTGGATTACCAGAAACATCTCTTCCTAAAACAATGGTTAAATCAGAAGAAGAATTTTGAAATTGGGGATTAGCAATTAAATCCCTTAACCTTACCGTGGCTCTT
This sequence comes from uncultured Candidatus Saccharibacteria bacterium, assembly GCA_964546415.1. GTDB lineage: Bacteria > Patescibacteriota > Minisyncoccia > Minisyncoccales > CAZJJV01 > CAZJJV01. Next base: position 2,848 of record CAZJJV010000047.1, on the reverse strand, counting down.
ACCTTATTTGGTACCTCAACCCCTACCAGGGGTTTTCCCGGAATGGGGGCTTCTATTCTAATGGGATGGCTGGCTAAGGCCAAAGCCAAATCATTGGCTAAAGCAGTAATTTTAGAAAGTTTTATTCCTTCAGCGGGTTTTAATGTATACTGAGTAACCGTAGGACCAATATTCACCTCTCCCATTTCTACTGGAATAGAAAAGTTTTCTAAGGTTTTTTTAATAATGGCTGAGTTTATCCTGATATCTCCAACCGAAGGAAGTTCTTTGTCTGACTCTAATAATTTTAAAGGCGGCTTTTCATATTTTTGCTCTGTCTTTTGGGAAACAACTTTCTCGGGAACCGGTTTAAGAATCTCGGGAGGTTCTTTTTCTAGTTTGGCTACCTTTCCTTTAGGAAAAGCGGGTTCTGGCTCAATCTCTTTAATTTTTAATTTTACATCTGGCTTCTTGAAAATTCGAGAAATAATGCTCTTTCTTTTTTCCTCCTCTTCTTTAATTTCTTCTTTTGAAATAATCGGAGTTAAAAAGTGGCCTAAAATTATTCCCCCCAAAACCACCAAAGCCAAAAATATAATATTAGTTACCCAAAACCCAAAAAGTTTTAAAAAGGGCCAACTAACCAAATATCCCAGCCAGCCTCCCAATTTTTGGCTTGAGTTTTGGGCGCCAAAAATCCCGGCAATTCCTAAAACCAAAATCAAGAAGGCCAAAATGTTTGGGAAGAGAAAGTTTTTATATTGGCTAACAAAAAAAACGCAGCCCACTAAAATCAAAATAAAAGGCACGGTATAAACTACCTTGCCCACAAAGAAAGATAAAAACTTAAAAAGTTTTTCCCCGGCTATTCCCGATAATTCAAAAAAACTCAAAAAAACAATGATAGCCAAGAGAAAAATTAAGGTTCCACCAATATAATTTTTAATCTCTTCAGGTAAGGAAAATTGAGGGGTTTTCCTTTTAAAACTGAAATCCTTCTTCTTTTTCCGTTTAGAATTTTTGTTTTTTTTTCTTTTAGCCATTATTAAACTTCTTTTCTAAAACCAGTGCCAGCAGGTATTAGCTTCCCTATTATAACATTTTCTTTTAATCCTCTCAATTTATCTTCCCTTCCCTCCAAAACCGCTTTAATCAAAACTCGGGAGGTCTCCTGGAAAGAAGCCGCTGATAAAAAGCTACTGGTAGTAAGAGCCACCCTGGTAATACCCAAAATAATAGGCACTGCCTTGGCAGGCTTTTTCTTCATTTTCTTCAATTTAGCATTCTCTTCTAAAAATTCCGCCCTTTCTTTAATTTCTCCGGTAACAAACAAACTATCACCAGGATCAACAATTTTTACTCGAGAAAACATTTGGCGGACAATGATTTCAATGTGTTTATCATGGATAATGGCCCCCTGAGAAACATAAATTTTTTGAACCTCTTTGGTAATATAACGTTGGGCCTCTTTTTTGCCAGCATATTTAAATAATTCTTTTAAATCTAAAGATCCCTCAAATAATTGTTGGCCTGGTTTCACTTCTTCTCCTTTTTTAACTAAAATAGCCGAGGTAGAGGGAACTTTTATTTCTATAATCTCTTTCTTTTTAGAAGATTTAGCGGGCTTAATCCTTATCACTCTTTTGGGAGTAATCTCAATTACCTTCCCTTCTACTGGCGAAATTTCAGCCTTCCCTTTTGGTTTTCTGGCTTCAAAAACTTCTTGAACCCGAGGCAGACCCATAGTAATATCTCCTCCGGCTGCTACTCCCCCAGTATGGAAGGTTCTCATTGTTAACTGGGTGCCTGGCTCTCCAATAGCCTGGGCAGCCACAATTCCTACCGCTTCTCCTAATTTTATTAAGCGATTCACCCCCAGGTCCCATCCATAACATTTCTGACAAACGCCCCTCACCGACTTACAACTTAAGGGCGATCTCACCCTTACCTTTTCAATTTTAGCCTCAACAATTTCTTGAGCCTTTTCCCAATCTATAATCTCTCCTGCTTTTATAATTGTCTTGGTTTTACCGCTTTTGGTTTTGTATTTCACATCATCCAATACTATTCTTCCCACAATCTTCATTAAAAAGTTCTGGCCAATTTCTTCTGCGTCTTTTAGATAAAGTTCAATCCCCTCTTTGTCTTTACAATCTTCCTCAAAAATAATTACTTCATGGGCTACATCAACCAATCTCCTGGTTAAATAACCGGCGGTAGAGGTTCTTAAGGCAGTATCAGCGGTTCCTTTTCTGGCTCCATGGGTAGAAATAAAGTATTCTAGAACCGGCAGGCCCTCTTTGTAGCAACTTTTGACGGGCAACTCAATTGTTTCACCGGCCGGATTAATCACCAATCCTTTCATTCCGGCCATCTGAATAGGCTGGGACCAAGAGCCTCGGGCACCAGCATCAACAATAGAGAAAACAGAGCCCTCAGGAGGCAAGGTTTTTGGCACCAATTTTTCAATTTCTGATCTGGCTCTAGTCCAAATTTCAATAGCCTTCAATTTCTTTTCTTCTCTAGTCAACAATCCTCTTTGATAGTGTTTTTCAATCTCTTCTATCTCTTTTTCGGCTCTAACTATAATCTCCTTTTTTTGAGGAGGAATAACCAGATCATCCATTCCCCAAGAAAATCCTGCTAAAGTAGAATACTCAAAACCCAATTCTTTGATCTTATCTAAAATTTCTTGAATAAATTGGTATTTCTCAATCCCATAATGCTGAATAATATCATTAACAATCCATTCTAAATCTTTTTTCCTTATAACTTTATTCACAAAAGGATAATCTTCGGGCAAAACCTCATTAAAAATAATTCTTCCCACACTGGTTTCTATAAATTTATCTTTCTTTTCTCCTTTTAC
>CAZJJV010000046.1:0-3626 GCA_964546415.1 uncultured Candidatus Saccharibacteria bacterium | reverse complement strand
CAGCAAGGCGTTGATTTTAAAGTTTTTCTGGTTTTAGTGCGAGGTAAAAGTGATGATATCTGGACAATTTCTTTTAACACTTTAAAAAGCGATTGGCTAAAATACAAAGATTTGTTTTACCGAACAGCAGAAAGTTTTGAAGTAAGATAGTTAGGAGAAAAAAATTAATTTGATGATCTAGGAGTCTTGAGGCCACGATTTTTTGCCTGAAAGTTACCCTGAGTTTATCGAAGGATTTTTCTCGAACTTTTATTTCTGACGAATTCCTTCGACGGGCTTAGGGACTGAGGCCAAAGCTATGAACCAAGTTTTGGTTTGCGGTTATTACCTCGATTTTTTTGTTTCTGCAGGCATACCCAAAATGTTAGATCCTGGTTAGGAATTCCTCTATCTCTTTAAGTATCAATTCAGGACACTTAACCAAATCTACTCATTTTAAAGTTCGAAAATGTCCCATCTGGCGAGCAGGAACAAAACAAGGCTTTAAAAGCCCTGTTTTTAGAAAAAGAAAAAGCCCGTATTTCATCTTTTTTACAAGCATAGCTACCGAATTTATGCTAAGATAAAAACATGAAAATGATTATCTTAACAATTGTTGGGTTTCTGTTGATGTTTTCGGGATTGGTTGGAGTAGTTTTGCCTTTTTTGCCAGGAATTTTTTTGAGTTGGCTTGGATTCTTTTTGTATGCTTGGACCGGTGGATTTGAAAAGATTTCTTTAACTACCACCTTTATATTTTTAGGATTAACTTTGTTTTGTACCATTTTTGATTATCTTGCTCCCTTAATTGGGGCAAAGAGATACAAAGCAAGTAAGTTTGGACTTTTAGGAGCTGCAATTGGTTTGCTGTTCGGCATATTTTTATTTGGGCCTCCAGGAGTTATTCTGGGACCATTTCTTGGAGCTTTAATTGGAGAGTTTTATGCAAAGAAAGATATTTCTGGTATAATTAAGCCAGCCTTTGGCACACTTTTGGGCTTTTTGGTAAGTGTTTTGGCAAAAATAATCATCATTTTTATAATGATAGGGTTTGCCATTGCCTCTTTGATTTAAAGATTTGGGTTTAATCTGAAGGATTAAACCTTGATTCACGACCCGCAGTCACCGCCTGAGAATTGTTGTCTCAGGTTTTTTAATAGAATAAGAATGAAGGGGCGATAATCTAATCCAAAGAGGCAATTATGAAAGTCAAAGAAGTTTCCAAGATAGGCCAGATGAATGCTCTTGAAGTTTTGGCAGGAGAAAGGCCAGAAAGAGCGGCAGTAATCGCTCTTAATGCGATGCAGAAATCGCCCAAATGGCGATTTTTTGGTAAGATGAATAAAGAAACTATTGTGTGGTTAAAGTTGTAAAATCGAAGCGTTATTCAAAAGTGGTATGGTCAATAACCAGAAATACAATCAGAGAAATATAATTTTATTAGGAGCAGTTAGTTTTTTAAACGATATTGCGAGTAAAATCATTTTGCCGATTTTACCATTGTTTATAAAAGAGATTGGAGGTGGAGGAATAGCAATAGGCTTAGTTTCAGGAGTAGGAGAGAGTATCGCGAGTTTGTTTAAAATGCTAGCAGGTTTTCTTTCAGATAAATTTGGAAAAAGGAAACCTTTTGTTTTTATTGGATATTTAATCTCTGCCATTTCAAAATTATTTTTTGCTTTTACTCATTCTTGGCCCCAAGTTTTATTTTTACGTTCATGTGAGAGATTTGGAAAAGGAATAAGGTCTGCTCCAAGAGATGCGATTTTAGCTGCTTCGTCTCCTAAAGAAAAAAGAGGAGAAAATTTTGGGATTCATAGAGCAATGGATAGCGGGGGAGCAGTTTTAGGGGCAATTATTGCTTTTGTGTTGTTTTGGTATATGGGTTTTGGCTTTAGAAAGATTTTTCTTGTTGCTGGCATTTTTGCTTTTTTAGCCTTACTTCCTTTAATTTTTGTTAAAGAAAAAAAACAGGAGTCCAAAGAAATTTCTTTAAAAATTGGACTTAAAAATCTTCCCAAAAATCTAAGAATTTTTATTATTATTGCCACTTTATTTGCTTTAGGAAATTTTAGTTACATGTTCTTTGTATTAAAAAGTCAAGACTATTTTTCAGGAAAATTCGCAATTGGAATTCCAATTCTCCTTTATATTCTTTATAACACTTCCTATACATTATTTGCTGTCCCGGCCGGAATTTTATCAGACAAAATTGGAAGGAGAAAAGTGCTACTTTTAGGATATGCTCTTTTTGGATTAGTTTGTTTGGGGTTTGTTTTTGCAAAATCTATAACTATGTTTGTTCTACTTTTTATTATTTTTGGTTTAAATTATGCTTTAGTGAACGCAAACCAAAGGGCATTTGTTTCAGATTTATCAAAAGAAGATTTTCGAGGAACAGCTCTAGGAACTTTTCATATGGCAATTAGTTTAGCTACTCTTCCAGCAGGACTAATTGCCGGAGTTTTATTTGATTTAAACCCCGTTTTTCCGTTTATATACGGAACAATAATTTCTTTATTGACAGTTATACTCCTTTTGTTTTTGTAAAAAGAAAAATAAGTCTGGGATTAATTTTAGTTAGAATTGGCTTAGTAGGACCTTAGCTAATTTTGATACTACAAAACTATTAAGCATTGATTTCTTGACAAAAAAAACGAAAAAACGTATAATAATACTTACAGAGGTTGTTCTTTCACAACCTCGAGTCTAAAAAGAAAGGAGGGTTGTAAAATGGCCATGATGCCTCGCATCAAAGTCACTCCACCGGCAGCTATGATGCGTAATCCCATTCTGGATCCATCTCTTACAATGATGGATCCATGCCAAATGGAAAAACACCATCTCATGTGCAATGGCCAGGGGCCGACTGTAGAGGTCCCACGCATTGCTCATGAGTGGATCCATGAGGCAAACGCACGAGCTGCCCAGGAAGCCGCTGGACGAGATGCAAAATGGGTCGGTGGTTTCTGTCACGATCCTTTTACTCTTAGGATCCAAACTCCTTCGGTGTTTGAGCGTCAGACTAAGCTCACCGAGTTTTGGTCTTAGATGATCCTAAGAGAATCTTGAAGCCCATTCTTCTCAAGGTAGCAGAGGAATGGGTTTTTTGTTATAATGGTGTAATGCATAAAACCTTAATCTTTACAGTTTTCTGGGCATTAATAATAGTTTTTCTTATTATATTAAGCGCAATTCTTATTCCGTCGTTCAGAGGATTAGTTAGAGGTCCTCTTTTCGGACTTATTATCGGGCTGACATTTTTTTTGTTAGGATTACTTTTAGTGATTTTTACCCTTAAAGAAAAAAGAATAGAGGGGAAGCTAAAAAGATTCTTATTATTAACCGGTGGTTCTGCCACCAGTTTTTTTATTAGTGTTTTATTACACAATCTTTTTTACGGCTTGGAAGTAATGAGTAGCAGCATTAAGCCGTTGAGTTATTTAATGGTAATTTTCCATACAACATTTTTTATAATCGCGGTTTTTATATGTCCTATAACTTTTTTGATCGGATTGGTTGAGGCTATCTTTTTTGCAAGGAACGCAAAATTAAAAACAAAACATGAAAAAGATTAATCTTGTGGTCTCGTTTATAATTCTTCTTTCTTTTGTCTTGGCAATTTATTTATATCCTCAAATGCCGGA
>CAZJJV010000045.1:0-3838 GCA_964546415.1 uncultured Candidatus Saccharibacteria bacterium | reverse complement strand
TTCGCCTTATCCTTCCCCAAAAAGCCATTCTTAAAAACATATCAGAAACAATCACCACCAACCCAACCAAAACCACCACCACTGTTTGAAGCAAAATGTCACGATTTCCAATGTGGGAAAGTTCATGAGCAATCACCCCTTCTAGTTCTGAACGATTCAATTTTTTCAAAAGGCCTTCAGTCACAGCCACCGCCGCATTTTTGGGATTTCGACCAGTAGCAAAAGCGTTGGGAGCCGACTCTGGCACAATATAAATTCGGGGCATTGGCAGTTTTGCTTTTTGGGTCAATTCTTTAACAATTTGATAAAGTTCTGGAAATTCTTCGGGTTTTGCTGGTTTAGCCTTGCTCATTTTTAACACAATCTTATCAGAATACCAATAACTTAAAAAATTTAAAACCAAACTAAAGATAAGGGCCCACCACAAAATCTGGGGTGAATTAAAATAATAACTTAAAAACCAGCCCAAAAGAATCACCAACCCTAAAAATAAAGCCATTAAAACCCAGGTTTTCAAAATATTAACCTTAACCTGAGGATAAGAAACCATCATATAGTTAACAAAATTTATTTTGGCAGAGAAGAAATGATTTTACCAATTTGGGGTTGCTGTTTTAAGAATTTGTAGTGCAAAAACTTAATCACTGTAATAAAATCTGAAATTTCTTCTTTTAGGGTTTCGGGACCTGTAAAGATCTCCCAAAACTCTTGGGCTAAGGTTTTAAGATAATGATGCAAGATCTCCTCGTCTGCCTTTTTTCTCAGGTACTCAATAATTTTTTTGAATTCTCCTCGATCCAACCAAACCCCCTTGCAAAGATTACAAACATCAATAATAATTCCTGAATCTCCATAATAAACCTCATAAAGAGGAACCCGGCAAGAAGGACACATCCTTATCCCTTTGTTAATTTTAAACTTTGAAGCATCTTTCCAAATATCAACATCTAACCAATTTAAATTTTTATCCTTCTCATCTTTGGCTAATCTTAGCTCATCTTCTTCAAACCAAACCCCCAAGCAACGAGGGCAATAATCCACCTCCACCCCATAAAATATTGCTTTTTCTAATTCAATTTTACAAATAGGGCAAAGCATTATTTCTTAATTTAATTATAAAGGAAAAAATTTTTTTGCCAAGCAAAAAGGGACCCAGAGAAGGCCCCTTGTTTAATTATTAATCATTTCGTTAAATCGCACGCTAATACCCTTCCGGTAAAGAAGGCTCCTCTTTTTTGCCTTTATCTTCTGGCATCTCCACTATTGCTGCTTCAGTGGTCAATAGCATAGAAGCGGCTGAGGCGGCGTTTTCTAAAGCCATTCTTACCACTTTTGTTGGATCAATTACTCCTGCCTCAATCAGGTTCCCGAATTTCATTTTTTGAGCATCAAACCCAAAGGCAAAGTCTTTGTTCTCTTTCACTTTTTGCAATACTACTGAAGCATCCAGGCCGGCATTTTCAGCAATTTGTCTTAAGGGCTTCTCCAAGCTTAACCTTAAAATCCTCAAACCAGTCTTTTCGTCTCCCTCGGTCTCTTTTTCTAACTCTCTCAAAACCGAAGCCGCTCTGACCAAACTTACTCCTCCTCCCGGCAAAATTCCTTCCTCAATAGCAGCCCGGGTAGCGTTTAAAGCATTCTCGGTTTTTTTCTGGCGGGCTTTTTGCTCTACCTCGGTGGCTGCCCCTACCTTAATTACCGCCACTCCTCCAGCCAACTTTGCCAACCTTTCCTGAAGTTTCTCTTTGTCAAACTCTGATTCAGTGGTTTTGAGTTCGTTTTTAATTTGATTAATCCTGGCCTCAATATCTTCTTTTTTGCCCCTTCCTTCAATAATAGTGGTTTTTTCTTTCTCAGCCACCACCTTTCTGGCTTGACCTAACTGCTCTAATTGGATATTCTCTAATTTCACTCCCAATTCTTCAGAAATTAATTGGGCTCCACAAACCACTGCAATATCTTGAAGCATCTCTTTCTTTCTTTCACCAAAACCTGGCGCCTTGACCGCCAAAGCATTCAAAATCCCTCTTAATTTGTTAACCACCAAGGTAGCCAAAGCATCTCCCTCTACCTCATCAGCAATAATTACCAGGTTCTTTTTGCCGGTTTTAATTACTGCTTCCATTACCGGCAAAATATCATTTAGGGCTGAAATTTTTTGATCAGTAACCAAAATATAGGGTTCTTCCAAAATAGCCTGCATTCGTTCTGGGTCTGTTACCATATAGGGGGAAATATAACCCCTATCAAATTGAAGCCCTTTGACAATTTCTTTTTCCAAGCCAAATTTCTTTGACTCCTCTACTGTAATCACTCCGTCTTTTCCCACTTCAGAAAATATGTCAGCGATTAAATTTCCTACCTCAGGATCCAAAGAAGCAATGGTGGCCACCTGAGCAATTTCTTCTTTTTGAGAAATGGTTTTTGATTTCTCTTTTAAAAATCCTATCACCCTTTCCACTCCTTTTTGGATTCCCCTCTTTAAACTTAAAGGATCGGCTCCGGCGGCTACATTCTTTAACCCTTCTGAAATTAAGGCCTGGCACAATACCATAGAAGTAGTGGTACCATCTCCAGCATTATCTGATGTCTTTTCAGCCACCTCTTTCATTAATTCCACTCCCAGGTTTTCGGCCTTATCCTCCAGTTCTAATTCTTTAGCAATAGAAACCCCGTCATCAGAAATATCCGGGGCTCCAAAACCTTTGTCTAAAACTACTAATCTGGCTCGGGGTCCCAAGGTCACCTTTACCGCATTGGCTATTTTATCAACCCCGGCCTTTAATTTTCTGCGAGCGACTTCATTAAAAAGAATTTGTTTTGCTGCCATATTTTTATCCTTCAATTATTGCTAAAATATCTTCTTCAGAAGCAATTAAATATTCTTTATCACCGACCTTTATTTCATCTGGGCCATATTTTTTAAATAAAACCTTTTGGCCTGGTTTTACCTCTAAAGGAATATATTTGCCATCTTTGGTTTTTTTGCCAGGCCCTACGGCAATTACTTTTCCTTGTTCTGGCCTTTCCTTTTCAGCAGTTTCTGGCAACAAAATTCCGCTTTTTGTTTTTTCTTCCTCTTTGATGGGTTCTATTAAAATATGATCTAAAATTGGTTTTATCTTCATAGATTTTCCAAATTTAAATTAGCAATTAAGACCTTTGACTGCTAATCTATATTTGATAATAAGCAAACCAAAAAACCCTGTCAAGAGGAAAAGAGATAAAATGGTTGGATATGCCTGGACACAAAAATTGCGCCATTATAAAAAGGAAGGCCTAAAAGGCCTTCCTTATTGCTCTGGTTAGTTTTTTGATCTTCCAAAATCTTGATATCTTTTTGGATGGAAGAGATTTAACGATTTCTCTTATCTTAGAGCATTCTAAACCTGAAAAATAACTCAAAATTATTAAACCAAGCATTCTGTTTCTTACAGCCTCAATCTCCTCTTCTGGGTCCACGCAAAATAACTCTACCCCTCTTTTCTTGGATTCTTTTAAAACGGTGGAGTTAAAGTAGGTCTTAACATCAATCCCTACCTCTTTCCCGTTCCAAAGAAAAAGAATCAGGTCTTTCCCTTCTCGGTCTTCTGCACCAAAACCTTCTGTCCGTTTCACTCCTTTTATTAGTTTCTTTTTTCGCCAGTATCTAGCTGCTTCAAAAGCTTTTTCTTCCGCTCTAAACCCTCGTCGGGTAGCCACATCTATGGGCTCTTTCTTCATCGAGCTTATAATCGTTAATACTTTTTTTACGCCCATCTCTTACCTCCTTTCTTTTGTTTAATTTTAAGGTTCTTTCTATTTAATTATTACCACATTTCCCAAAAAATTTCAAGTC
>CAZJJV010000044.1:1427-3854 GCA_964546415.1 uncultured Candidatus Saccharibacteria bacterium | reverse complement strand
TTCTCTACCCCTAAAATTCTTTCCACCTTGTTTATTCCCGCTTCAGTCAGGGTGACTGTTTTTGTTTTTTTATCAATTTCATAATCCTCTTCTTCTTTTAATTGGGGCACAATTTTAGCAAATTCTTGGTACCATTGGGAACTTTGGGTATCTGGGGCAGAAATAATTAAAGGAGTCCTGGCCTCATCAATTAAAATAGAATCAATCTCATCAATGATGGCATAGTGGTGTCCCCGTTGGACAATCTCATTTAAATCGTAAACCATATTATCTCTCAAATAATCAAAACCAAATTCGTTGTTGGTGCCATAGGTAATATCTGCTAAATAGGCCTCTTTCCTAGAACAAGGCTTTAAAAAATCCTCCACCACCTGAAAAGAACCTAGTTCATCTCGAATCTTATCTTTTTCTTCTGAAGGTTTTTTGTATTCTGGATCATACAAAAATGATTGCTCGTGGTTTAAACAGCCCACCCTCAATCCTAAAAAATGATAAATTTGGCCCATCCAAACCGTATCTCTTCTGGCCAAATAATCATTAACCGTTACTAGATGACAACCCTTACCTTCTAAAGCATTTAAATATAAGGGCAAGGTAGCAGCCAGGGTTTTTCCTTCACCGGTTTTCATTTCAGCAATTTTGCCTTGGTGTAAAACAATACCTCCCATCAACTGAACATCAAAATGCCTCTGCCCTAAGGTCCTTTTGGCCGCTTCTCTCACTAAAGCAAAGGCCTCTGGCAAAATATCGTCTAATGTTTCGCCCTTTTTTAATCTTTGCTTAAATTCTTCCGTTTTTTCTCTTAGTTTCTCATCAGAAAGCTTTTCAAATCTTGGCTCCAAAGAGTTAATTTTTTCAACAATGGGTTGAATCTTTTTGAGATATTTTTCGTTAGGATCACCAAAAATTTTAGTTAAAATTGACATATTTTTCATTATAAAAAAGATTTCCATTTTATTCAATTTTATCTCCTTTTTAATTCTTTTTCCCAGTTTTAACAGAATTTATAACATTTAACAAAAGCTAAAAAGGAGGCCGGGTCTCCCAAGATTTTTAAGGAAAACAAAACAAAAGTGGCAGGGACTACCCTACCACCTTTAACATAAGAAGCAAGGAAAAATATAGAAGTCCTCCTCCACCAAAAAGCAAGAGGACTCCTTTTATATTCTTGCTCTTTCCTTTTAGTATTTTGTTTCTCTCTTTCACAATAGGAACATAAAGGTAGTTAGCTCCGGCATTCATTAATACAAATCCCACAAAAAAACCTATAATCCCTATAACAAATTTAAAGATCGCCATTTTTTCTCACCTCCTGTTTTACTATATAGCAGTTTTTTAGGTTTGTCAATGGGCAGACCCAAAGAATAATTTTAGAGTTTTCCTCTCTTGATGGTTTTTATTGTAACTTTTTGGGGTTCAAATTTCTTTTTTAGATATTCTAATACTTTAGAGGGATTGGCGTTTTCCCCACAAGTAAAAATATCTATAGCCAAATAATTTAATTCTGGCCAAAAATGTAAAGAGATATGAGATTCGGCTAATAATAAAACCCCGCTAAAACCATGGGGTTGAAATTTATGGAAGACAAATTTTAATGGCGTGCTTTTTCCTTTTTTGGCTCCTTCCAACAAAATCTTTTCAATCTCTTTTTTATCTTCTGGCACTCTTCCATGCCAAAACTCGGCAATCAGGTGGATTCCAGCGTATTTTTTATTTTCAATTTTATTCCATTTTTGTTGCCTCTTTGTTTTTTTCATAAATTTTGTTGGTCGCTTACCTCGGAAAAATTCTTTCCGAAGCCTGGCCAAAGAACTGGCCAAAAAACAAAGAGTAAAAAAGCGACCAACGATTATTTAAAAATTCTAAAGACCTTTTCTTTTTGGTTTTTTGGCAGAAGGAGAAATTTTCAATTTTTCTTTCATTTCTCTCGCTCCTTTTTCAAATTCTTCTCTTGTTTTTTCCTTATATTTTTTCAACTGTCTTTCTAACTCGTCTTTCACTTCCACTATTGCTACTTTTAGATCTTCCCTTTCAGAAACCGCTCTAAAGCTTTTCCCCGGAAGCTCTATTTGACATTCTGCATAATGCCAGGGGCCTGTTTGATGGCTCAAAACCAGTTTCCCTACCTCTACCCAGGCTTTTATTTTCGCTTTCCCCTTCCATAAATCTTCATTTTTTTGAAAAATGCTGGAAATTTTTTCTAAATCGTTAATTTTCTCTTCAATAAATTCCCTGAGTTCAGGGCTGAGTTTTATGTTGGTGGCTTTAATGCTTATCTTCATTTTTTAAAAACCCCCCACGCCTTTTTATTATAAAAAGTTTTCAAAAGTTTATAATATTAAAATCGTGGGGGGAGAGGATTTACTTTCTTCGCTTCTTTCTTTTGGTGGTTTTTTTCTTTCTCTTTGTGGTCTTTTTCTTTGTGGT
>CAZJJV010000044.1:0-1327 GCA_964546415.1 uncultured Candidatus Saccharibacteria bacterium | reverse complement strand
TCTTTGTGGTCTTTTTCTTTGTGGTTTTTCTCTTTTTTGTTGCTTTTTTCTTGGCCATAATTTTTTTATTTTTTAATGGCGATAGTCGACCTCTACCGCCAAAAATGTTTTATTATTTTATTTTTTCACTCCAAAAAATCTTGTCAAGGGTTTTTAGGGGTTTTAAATTGTAAATTAAAAGCCCAGGTATTGAATTTCTTCTTTTAATTCTATACCAAATTTTTCTTTTACTTTCTTTTTTGTCAAATTTATTAACTTTTTTACCTCTCTTGCTTTACCGTTTCCTAAATTAATAATAAAGTTGGCATGTTTTTCAGAAATCTTAACGTTTCCAACCCTTTTCCCTTTCAAACCACACTTTTCAATTAAATATGCAGCAGGAATTTCCTTTTTATTAAACTTCTTCAGCACCACCTTCAAGGCAGGCCCCGCACCATAAATTGCATTTCGGTGCAGGGTAAAATTTTTAAAAATAGAACCTGCTGAAGGAAAATTTAAGGGCTGAGTGCTTCTTCTATAATCTAAACATTTTTTCATTTTTTCTTCAATTTTATTTTTCTCCCCCTTTTTTAATTTCAATTTTGCTGAAAGAATAATTAAATTGGGGTTTTTTTTAAAAATGCTCCCCCTGTAAGAAAATTGGCAATCTTTATTTTTTAACTTTGTGAGTTCAAACTTACAATTTTTAATTTTTAATACTTCCACCTCTTTGACAATCTCTCCTATTGAACTGCCAAAAGCGCCGGCGTTCCCATAAATTGCCCCACCTATTGTTCCTGGAATCCCTGCTGCCCATTCCAGCCCGGTTAAATTGTTTTTTGCTGCCATTGAGACCAAAGAGGAAAGCGGTGCCCCTGCTTCACAAAAAATTAAGCCATCTTTTACTTCATATTTTGTGTTTTTCATTTTCACTATCAAACCATTAAATCCTCTGTCAGAAACCAATACATTGCTCCCGCCTCCTAAAATAAAAAAGGGGATTTTAAATTTTTTGGCTAATTTTAAAACCGAAATTAAATTTTCTCTTTTTTTTGCCTCCAAGAAATATCTTGCCTTCCCTCCAATTTTAAAAGTGGTAAATTCTTTTAAAGAGATATCTCTTTTTATTTCCGGGAATTCTTTTTTTAATTTCAAAAATAAATTTTTGGGCATTAATTTATTTTATCTTTTTGCTTTTTAAATTTAAAGGGCCGAGGGGGTTAAACTCCAATTCTAAGACTTTTGTGAGTGCCTGCCCTCGGCCCAAATTTATTATATCACAATTCTTTAAAATAAAAAAGCAACAGACCTCGCTCGAGTGAGGTCTGCTGCCTGCTTAGAATTGGAG
>CAZJJV010000043.1:0-3859 GCA_964546415.1 uncultured Candidatus Saccharibacteria bacterium | reverse complement strand
CCCTCAGATTCCTCAAATTACCTCGAATTTTCAAAAAACCACAACAGCAAAAACCAGGAACAGACTAGAGAGAGTCCAGGGACTATCCTTGTTGGTTGAATTTTTTTTAGATTGGGTATATTATGATGGTATGAGTTTTTCAGTGGGCATTATAGGCCTTCCCAATGTGGGAAAATCCACCCTTTTTAAGGCTTTAACCAAAATCCAGGTAGGAATTGGAGACTACCCCTTTACTACCATTGACCCAAATGTAGGAAGGGTAAGGGTGCCTGATGAAAGATTAGAAAAAATTGCTCAGTTGATAAAACCAGAAAAAACCACTTATACCGTTATTGAGTTTGTAGATATTGCTGGGCTCATTCAGGGCTCTCATAAAGGCGAAGGTTTGGGAAACCAGTTTTTAGCCCATATTAGAAATTGTGACGCTATCTTGCAGATAGTAAGGTGCTTTGAATCAGAAAAGGCGGAAAATGTTTTAAAAGAGATTAACCCCGAAAAAGAGATTGAGACAATTAAAACAGAGCTTTTAATGAAAGATTTGGAAACCACAGAAAATGCTTTGGTAAAATTAGAGAAAAAATTAAAATCAGAAGGGAAGTCAGAAAGAAAGGAGATCTTAAAGAAAATGGAGGCCTTAAAGAAAATTAAAGAAGGTGCAAATCAAGGGAAGTCAATTTTAGAAATAGATCTTACCAAAGAAGAAAAATCAGCAGTCAAAGAATACTGCTTTTTGACCCAAAAACCAATTTTTTATCTTTTAAATACGGATGGAAAAAGAGAATGCGCCCTCACAAAAGGCAACTATTTGGCTATAAATTTAAAAGAAGAGGAAGAAATTTCTGAATGGAAAGAAGAAGAGTTGAAGGAATTAAATCTTAAATCCCAACTTGACCAATTAATCACTGCTTGCTACAATATTCTTGATTTGATTACTTTCTATACGGTGACTGGCGGAAAGGAAGTGAGGGCCTGGACGATTAAAAAGGGAGCCTCGGCTCCAGAAGCTGGTGGAGTTGTTCATTCTGATTTTGAAGAAAGATTTATTAAGGCAGAAGTGATTGGTTGGAAAGAATTGATTGAAACTGGTTCTTGGTCAAAAGCAAAAGAAAGGGGTTTGATTAAAATTGTTGGAAAAGATTATTTAGTAAAAGATGGTGATGTAATAGAATTTAAAATATGATAAAACTTTACGAATTACATTATCTTGTTCCATCTGAGCTTTCAGAAAAAGAAATAAAAGAGCTTCAAGAGAAAGTAATTAGCCTTTTCCAAAACGAAGGCGGTATTTTGGTTGAAAATGAAGAGCCAATCAAAAAAACCTTAGCCTACCCTATCGAGAAAAAGACTGAAGCCTTTCTGGTTTCGGTAAGTTTTCGGCTAACCCCTGATAAAATAAAAAATGTTGAAGAGGGAATAAAAAAAGAAAAAAGAATCATTCGCTATCTTTTATTGACTAAAAAATTGCCCCCAAAACCTCCTTCTTCGGTTCCTAAAACACCCAAAAAGCCACACACTAAAAAGGTCGAACTAAAAGAACTAGATAAAAAATTAGAAGAAATTTTAAATGAACCTAAATAAAGCCTTCCTCATCGGAAGACTTACCAATGATCCCCAATTAAGAAGTTTGCCTTCTGGCCAATCTATTTGCAGTTTTGGGATAGCCACCAATCGTTATTTTGTTGACAAAACTGGCCAAAAACAAGAAAAGACTGAATTTCATAACATCGTTTTGTTTGGAAAATTAGCGGAAATTGCTTCAAAGTATTTAAAAAAAGGGGGGTTGGTTTTTGTAGAGGGTAGAATTCAAAGTAGAACCTGGCAAGATAGTTCTGGTAATCAAAAAACCAGAGTAGAAATTATTGGCGAAAGAATCCAATTGGGACCACGATCTGCCCCTAAACCAGAAGAAGAAAAAGAAACACCAGAAGAATTAACTAGCGAAGAGGAAATTCCAGTGGTTGAGGAAGACGAAATTGATGTTTCCCAAATCCCCTTTTAGTGAATTTTAAAATTTATGGAGTGCTATTTTTGTAGAAGAAATATTAAAGAAATAGATTTCAGAAACACAACCTTGTTAAAAGGGTTCATTTCTGGTTTGGGAAAAATCAAACCCAGAAAAAAAACTGGCCTTTGTGCCAGCCATCAACGGAAATTGGCAAAAGCCATAAAATACGCTAGACACCTGGGGCTTTTACCATTTACTACCAAATAAAATTAACCAAGTTAGGGGATTTTCTTTTGGATTTCTTTTTCAATTTCTTTGAAAACTTGAGGGTTTTCTTTTAAAAATCCTTTGGCCGCCTCCAATCCCTGGCCTAATTTTTTATTTTCAAATTGAAACCAGGCGCCCGATTTTTTTACTACCCCAAACTTCAATCCGACATTCAAAAGGTCGGCTTCTTTTGAAATTCCTTCATCATAATAAATATCAAACTCGGCTGTTTTAAAGGGAGCGGCCACCTTGTTTTTGACCACCTTTGCCCTTACTCTGTTACCAACAATAGCATCACCTCTTTTAATTTGGGCAATCCTTCTTAGTTCAATCCTTACTGAAGCGTAAAATTTTAAAGCCAATCCACCAGGGGTTGTCTCCGGGTTTCCATAGACCCCAATTTTCATTCTTGTTTGATTCAAAAATATGACTACTGTTTTTGTCTTAGAAATCATACCCGAAAGTTTCCTTAAGGCTTGAGACATCATTCTGGCTTGTAATCCAATTTGAAAATCACCCATCTCGCCGGCAATTTCTTCTTGGGGCACCAAAGCGGCTACCGAATCTACCACAATTACATCTATCTCGCCTGATCTAACCAGGGTTTCAACAATTTGCAACGCCTGTTGCCCAGAATCAGGTTGAGAAATTAATAATTCTTCTACGTTCACCCCAATTTTTCTCGCCCAATCTGGATCCAAGGCATGCTCGGCATCAATAAAAGCGCCCACCCCACCTCTTTTTTGGGCTTCAGCAATAATATGAAGAGCTAAGGTGGTTTTTCCTCCTCCCTCTGGCCCAAAAATCTCTACCACTCTTCCTCGAGGCACCCCCCTCACACCTAAGGCTAAATCTAAAGAAATAGAACCGGTAGGAATCACATCGACATCAGCCGGTGAAACCTCTTTTAATTTCATAATCGCTCCTTCTCCAAATCTTTGCCTAATCTCTTCCACCGTTTCTTTTAAATCTTTTTTTTCGCTTTTAGTTTTTTTCTTTGCCATATTGTTTAAATTATACCATTTTTATTTTAAAAACACACTTATACGTTTTAATTTCAAAAACCAGATTAAAGTTTTTGCCAACCCTTTTCTGGATCTTCGTTTGACTCCTCATAAAGGGTTTCTGAAGAATCCTCGTCTTCCTCTTTTTCTAAATATTCTTCTCTTCCTATTAAAATTTCTCTGGGTTTGGCACCGTCGGCTGGGCCAACAATTCCCCTTTCTTCTAACATATCAATTAATCTGGCTGCTCTGGCATAGCCAATCCTTAATCTTCTTTGAAGTAAAGAGGCTGAAGCCTTTCCTGCTTCAATCACCACTCTTTTTGCCTCTTCATATAAAGGATCTTCTTCAAATGAGGCCTCAGAAAAGGTTGCTTCGCCTTCTGAGGGGGTTTCTAATCCTTTTAAAAACTCTTCGGCTAAATGATTTTCAAAAACCCCTTCTTTTTCTTTAAATCTCTCAGCCTGTTCAGCAAACCATTTTACCACTTTTTTAACCTCTTTTTCTGAAATAAGGGGCGATTGGATTCTTCTCGGTTTGACAACCTCAGGAGAAATAAAAAGCATATCTCCCCTTCCCAAAAGCTTTTCTGCTCCAGCCATATCTAAAACAGTTCGAGAATCCACCTGAGAAGCCACCTGAA
>CAZJJV010000042.1:0-3903 GCA_964546415.1 uncultured Candidatus Saccharibacteria bacterium | reverse complement strand
ATCCAGAAAAATCAACAAAAATCATTATTTTTTGTTTTTCTATTTTTTCTTTTAGTTTTTCTATAATTTCTTTTTTTTGGAGTTTTGTTTTAGCCATAATAAAAATCTGCGTTTGCCGCAGACGAGAAAAAAACAGAAAAACCTTCTTTTGCCTCGAGAGGACTTATTTTTGCCCCTTGTCTACGGCAAAATGGATTTATATTAATTATATTAATTTTTCCAAAAACCTTGTCAACCCTCACTACTTATTGTTGGACGCAAATTAATCTCTGGAGGGCACTGCAAGGACTTCCTGTGTTTGGAACAAAGTAGTCTTCGTCGCCTTTTTTTATTTCTCTAATTGATAACCCTCCCAGCCCCTGGGCTTTAATTCTTTGGCCTCCCGAAGTATAACAAACAGGTAAGGCCTCTAAGTCTTTCTGGGATTTTGTTTCAATTTTTTCTTTTTCTGTGGTCCAATTTTGGCAGGTGGTAGTAAAACTATAACTTAAAGTAGATTCATAGGAGCCATAAGGAAAATAGATTGAGATACAATCTTTTTTGCTTTCTTTGAAAATCCTTCCTATCCAAACCTCTTTTAATTTTTGACTAAAGTTTTTGCCCAAAGATTTTTCTGCCATTACCAGACTTTGAGGAAGTTTTTGATAGAATTCTTCAAAATTTTTCCCTAAAAGCCGATGGCAACTTCTTTTTTCCTGTTTTTTATTCCATTCTTTTAAAAATTCTTGAAAATAATTTTTCAAAAGAGAAACGGAAGAGACCAGTTTTTCTTTTTCTTTTTTAGAAACCTGAAGAAGATTGATAAAACTTTGAAAACTTTGCCAAAAATAAGAAGGAATAAATTTTTGGGGCAAGGTTCCGGTGCCCTCTGCTTCAACAAAAACTCCTTCTAAATTCAATCTCTCTACAGCTGAGGTCATCTCATCTCCCAAAAGGGCTTTCCAATTTCCTTCAAGTCCTAATTCTTCGGCTTCTTTCTGACAAATTTCATCAGCCCCGGCCAAACCTCCCAAGTTGCCACTATATTTTTTAGTGGTAACAAAAACCTTTTTTAGGTTTGGAAAGTCACTTGGGAGATATGGCCATTCATTTTCAATAGATAGTTGATCACAAGAGGCAAAGGTGGGGCCCAAAATTGTAAAACGATCATCAGAATAATCAATTGCTTTTCCTTCTTCCCAGGGGTATTCCAAAATAGCAATTTTATAATTAGCGCTTGGTTTTTGCCAAATAAATATTTCCCACCTATACCCTCCTTTGCTAGCCGGATAGTCTTTGACGATCCATTCAGATTCAATAGGTTCTTTGTCTTCTATTAAAAGAAGGCCAATCTTTCCAATTTTTCTGGCTTTCCATTTAATTTGATAGGTTTGACCAGCCCTTAATACCTCTTTTCCGTTAGGCCAAACCAAAGAGAGATGCTTTGTAACCGTTAATTGATAAAAAAGCCAGGTACCAACCCCTAATATAATTAAGATCAATAAAATCCAATGCCAGTTTTTTTTAATTTCAAAGGCCATTTTATTTTAATAATTTTAAAATTGTTTGGCCAAATTCTTGGGCGGCAGCCGGTCCATTAGCGGTAATAATATTTTCGTCTGTAACCACATTTTGTTCTTGATAGATAGCACCATTTTCCTTTAAGACCTCAATAGGTTTTTTTTCAAGAGGAGAGCTCCAAACAGTAGCCTTTTTTCCTTCTAAAACTCCGGCTTTAGCCAAAATTACAGGCGAGATACAAATAGCAGCTAAAATCTTTCCCTCAGAGAGAGTTTGTTTAGCCAACCTATAAGAATCTTCATTATCTAAATGTTTCAAGCATCCCGGACCCCCTACAAATACCACCCCATCAAATTCAGCCGGATTTACTTCAGAAACCAAAAGATCAACCGTTACTTCTCCCCCATCTGCTCCAATCGCCTTCCCTTTTTGATCTGAGGCAGTTTTTACTTCAATGCCTGCCCCTTCCAATATTTCCTTGGGCCTAAAATATTCCTCGTCCCTAAAGTCCTTAAAAGCAATTACCATCGCTATTTTTTTGTTGATTTGGATATTTTCTGCCATAAGTGGTTTTGTTTTGGTTTCTTTTTCGAATTTCAAGCTTTGGCTAAGCCACCAGCCCCCTACTATAAATATAACAACAATTAAAAGGAAAATCAAAAATTTTTTCATTTTAGATATTTATTTTTAGCCAAATTATGACCTCTTAAATTTTCATTAAAGATTGTTTCTCCTTGGGGGGTAGAAAGATAGTACCAATAATTACTTTCTTTTGGATAAATAGCAGCCAAAATGCTTTCTAATCCAGGATTACAAATAGGACCGGGAGGGAGGCCTTTGTACAAATAAGTATTATATGGATGATCTATTTTGGTTTCCTCAAGGGAAATTTTTGTTGTCTTTTTGCCGGTAATATAAGTAATGGTAGCGTCTACCTGCAAGGGGATATTGTTTTTTAATCTTTTCCACAAAATTCCAGAGACCAGTTTTCTGTCTTCTTTTTTACTTACCTCCTTTTCTATTAAAGAGGCCATAATTAAAATATCAAAAAGGGCTTTCTCTTGTTTTTCTATTTCTTCTTCTATCGGTTTTA
Organism: uncultured Candidatus Saccharibacteria bacterium; assembly: GCA_964546415.1. GTDB lineage: Bacteria > Patescibacteriota > Minisyncoccia > Minisyncoccales > CAZJJV01 > CAZJJV01. The sequence continues at coordinate 1,310 of CAZJJV010000042.1, read as the reverse complement.
ATTTTTTTTCAAAATTTTTTAAAAAAGTTAAAACAATTTCTCTTTCTGGAGTTTCTGCTTCAAAATAATAAGTATCGGGAAAAAGAAATCCTTCCAGGCTAGCATTGTCTGGCACCTCTTTTAAAAAAGGAATATCTTTTTTGAAATCTTTTATTGAAAATTGAGAAAGATTAATTTCTGGATTTATTGTTTTTAGTTTCTCTTCTGTTTCTTTGATGGTGAGGCCTTCGGGAATAGTAATTTTTATTTTTAAGGTTTCACCGGCTGCCAGTTTAGAGATAATTTCAGGAATAGTCATTGAAGAATGGAGTTTGTAGGTGCCTGCTTTAAGCTGTCTAACCCTTCCTGTCAAAAAAGCATAAAGGAGAAAAAGATATTTGCTTTTAATTAGCCCCTCTTTTTTTAGTTTTTCCCCAATTGAAAAAGCGCTTTCTCTTTTTTTAATTTTTAAAATTTTTTCTTGGGAAAGAGAGTGGTGTCCAAAATAAAAATTGAAGAGAACAACTAAAAGGATTATTGTTATTAAAGAAAGGATTAAAATTTTTCTCTTCATTTTTTTGTAATCAATGGTACAAAAACAAAGCCTGGATATTCTATCTGGTCAAACCTATTTTCTGATTTTTTGCTAAAAAGCCAAATAGAAGAACCAATTGGAACCACAATTTTCCCTCCTGTTTTTAATTGTTTTTTCCAGGCAGGATAGCATTCAGAAGAAGTAGCCGAAACTAAAATTTTATCAAAAGGCATTTCTTTTTTATAACCCTGAGAACCATCTCCACAAACAAACTCAACCGTTCCTTTTTCAATAAAATTATACTTTGCTACATTTTTCTTTCCAAACTCTGCCAGTTCAGGAATAATTTCTATGGCTACTACCCTGCCCCTATCTCCTACAATATAAGCAAGGAGGGCTGTTGTCCAACCAGAACCCGAACCTATATCAAGTATTTTTTCGCCCTCTTTTGGTTCTAATAATTCTAACATAAGGGCTACCACTAAGGGTTGAGAGATTGTTTGGCCATAACCTATAGGCAAAGCTTCGTTTAATTGGGCTAGGTCTTTAAGGTGATCAGGCAAAAAATCTTCCCTTTTTATTTTTCTAAAGGCTTCAATGATTCGAGGGCTTTTTAACCAGCCTTCAGAAATTAAATTATCAATTAGATTCATATAAATATTTAAGGACTTTTTCTTAAAATCTTGAATCTATTACGATCCCAAACCAGATCATGAATGATTATTCCACAAAAGAAGCCGAAAATAAAAGGAGAAAACAAAAAAGAAATTTTAAAAATAGCCGCCCCCAAAAAGAG
>CAZJJV010000041.1:0-3909 GCA_964546415.1 uncultured Candidatus Saccharibacteria bacterium | reverse complement strand
TTTGCCCAACCTGAAATTAGAACCCAACTTTTATACAAGGTTGTAGAAATTGCCAAGAGAAAAGAAAAAGAGTTTCCCCAAGCAGTTCCCCTTATTAAAAAGCTAATCCCTGCAGCCGAAATTTCTGCTCAAAAAGAAAAATGGAACTCAAAATACTTTGCTATGGTAGCCACTGCCTATGACGCAATTGGAGAGTTTGGGTTGGCTGAAAAATATTGGAAAAGGGCCCTGGAAACTTCAGATAAAAGACAGGATTTGCTTTATTCTTTGGGTTTAAATTATATAAGGCAAGGCAAAAAAGAAGAGGCATTACAAGTGGCTCAAAAAATTATTAATTTAGACCCTGAAATCACCAGAGACAGAATTTATTATGTTGTATTGGTGGCTCTAGCAAAAGAAAAAGAGGCATTTCAAGAAACCACTGACATTGTTTTGGGTATTTTTGAAGACTCCAAAAAACCTCACCTTGGAGGAGAAGATTTAAAAATTTTGCGCAACTTTTTTAATTTTTATCTCACTTTATTTTATAAAGAAAAGAATGAAGAAATGTTTTTGAAAACCTTAGAAAAGGGAAAACTTTTTGAAGAAAAATACGAAGAGGCCTTTGAACCTTCGTTTCCCCGTTCGGTTTTAATCAAACAAGTGATTAACGCCTTCAAAAAAAGAGGTTGGTCGGCCATTCAATTAAAAGAATAAATCAATTTTTCAAAAAAGTTTTTTGTGATATTATAAATAATATGAGTTTTGAGAAGAAAAAATTTTTTTGGGGGATATTATTAATTTCAACATTTCTTCCCCTTTTTAGTTTTTCTGCCACCTTGGGAGAAGAGGTTGTTTTTAATATTGATAGGTCTTATGATTGGAAAACCAGGCAAGAAGTAACCGCTGTTTTAGTAAAAATTACCAGTAATTTTTATTTTTACGCAGATAAAGATTGGTGGGAGCAATTTGGATATTTTGAAAAAAAAGATTTTGAAAAGGTTTTTTACAAATTAGACCAAGAATTTGAAAATAAAATTTATCCCACCCTTATTTCTTATTTTGGCAAAGAGCCTCGGCCAGGAATTGATAAAGACAATAAAATTACTATTTTGCTCCATCCAATGAGAAAAGAAAAAGGAGGCTATTTTTCTAATGGTAATCTCTATCCCAAAATTATTTATCCCAAATCAAATGAAAGAGAAATGATTTATTTAAATAGCAGATATGCTGATGATTTTGATAAAATAAAGGTATTTTTAGCCCACGAATTTACCCATCTCATTGTAAGCAACCAAAAAGAGTTGTTAAGAAATGTAAATGAAGAAACCTGGTTAAATGAGGCCCGGGCAGAGTATTCTGCCACCCTTTTAGGATATGATGATGATTTTAACAACAGTAACCTAAAGCAGAGGGTGGAGGATTTTTTAGAAAACAAAAACGATTCTTTGACCGAGTGGTTAAATAAAGAAGGAGATTACGCGGTGACCAATTTATTTGTTCAATACCTGGTAGACCATTATGGAATTCAAATTTTAACCGACTCTTTAAAGTCTTCAAAGGTGGGAATTCCTTCTTTAAACTATGCCCTGGGCGAGAATGGTTTTGAAGAAGATTTTTCTCAGATTTTTACTGATTGGTTGATTACTCTCTTTATTAATGATTGTGATGTTTCTCCAAAATATTGTTATTTAAATAAAAATTTGAGAGATTTAAAAATTGCCCCCACTCTCTATTACCTTCCTCCTGGCCCAGAAAGCGTCCTTACTGTTTATACCAACACCAAAGAATGGGCCGGAAATTGGCAAAAAATTGTTGGGGGAAGGGGAACCTTAATTTTTGAGTTTGACGGCAAAAAAGAAAGCGGCTTCAAGATCCCTTATCTCCTTTGCAATTATCGGGGAAAATGCGAGATCCACCTTCTTGATTTAGATGAGAATCAAAAAGGCAAAATAGAGATAAAAGAATTTGGAACCCGTTATGCTTATTTGGTGATTATTCCTTCGATTCAGGCAAAAACCTCAGGTTTTGATGGCAAAGAAGAATCTTGCTCTTTTTCTTGGACTGCTTCTCTTTATGAAAAAACCCCAGAAGAAAAAGAAAAAGAACTTATTGAAAGACTGTTGGCCCAAATTGAAGAACTAAAAAGACAAATTGCTTATTATCAAGCAAAAATTAATGAGATTTTGACAAAAAAAGAAGAGATGATTTGCGGAAAATTTGAAAAAAATCTTTATTATGGATTGGTGAATGATTCTGAGGTTTCTTGTCTCCAGCAGTTTTTAAAATCCCAAGGACCAGAGATTTATCCTGAGGGATTAGTTACCGGCAACTTTTTGGAATTGACCTATTCAGCAGTGGTCCGTTTTCAAGAAAAATACAAAGATGAAATTTTGGCTCCTTTGGGCTTAGAAAAAGGCACAGGTTTTGTTGGTCCCCTCACTCGAGCCAAAATCAACCAACTCCTCAATTTTTAATCTTTATAAATTTTAACAAAGAAAATAGGGTTAAATTTTAAGGAAGTAAAAGAGGGTAAGGGCAGAATAAATGGTTTGAGAAATCAAAATTGCCAAAACTGCTCCCCAGAGGTTGAATAAAGGAACCAACACGAAAAACAAGATTATTTTTAAAACTTGAGGGAGAAAATTTAAAGCATAAAGCTCCCTCTTTTTCATTTGGGCTACTAGCCCTGTTTCTAAAAATAAAAATGGGGAAAGGAGGAGTATTAAAGAAAAAGCCTGAGAATAGGGGATAGATGAGGAATAATTAGGAAAAACAAATTTAAAAATTAGAGGACAAACCAAAATGTAAAGCAGGGTTAGTGACGCAGAAACTAAAAAAAGCATAAAAAACTTTTTTAAAATCTGCCTTTTTCTTTTTTTTAGGTCAATTTCACTCATTCTTGGTAAGGCCAAAAATGAAAAGGGGATTAATTCTTTTGCTCTTTCTACTAATCTTAAGGCATAAACATAAATTGCTACAGCTATTGGTCCCAAAAATTGCCACAAAATTACTTTATCAATTTGGGTAGCAACATATTGAGGTAAATACATTATAGTTAGGTGTTTGCCAAAAGAAGGGGTTTCTTTGTCAATTTCAGTATCTTTTTTAACTTGTTTTTTGGTTTTTCTATAAAAAATAAAACTAGTAAGGGCAAAAGCAAAAAAATAACCAAACACCACATAAATGGTTTCTGGTTTCAAAAAGACGATCAAAGAAATTAAAATAGCAGCCAAAAGGTTGTGGAAAGCAAAGTATTTATTTTGGATATCAAATTTTTTCTTTCCTTGCCAAAATGCAGGATAAAGATTAAAAATTGCCTGAAAGGGTAAAAAAATGGCTACTATTAAAAAGGGGAGAGCCAGTCCAATGTTTTGGTGGAAAAAATACCACAAAGCCACCCCAAGAGAAACCAAAAATGTTATTGCGCCAAACTTTATTTTTTCTTTTTCACAGGCAAAAAAAGTTCTTTCTTTACCCTTGGCTACTGCCCTTACCAGGGCTGTGTTGAGACCTGGCAAAGAAAAAATTCCAATAAGGGCAGCCATTGAAATCACATATTGATAGGTGCCGTAAACCTCTTTTGTGGCAAAGTGGGCGAAAGTAAATAATATTAAAAAAGAACCTAAAAGGGCGACGCTTCTTCCAAAAAACCACCAGAAACTTCCCTTGATTACATATTCTATATCGGTTTGGCTGTATTTTTTTATCAATTCTAAAATCTGGTGGAAAAATTTTTTAGGGCTCATATTTTTATAATTTATCACAAAATTTGTTTTTGACAAAACTTAGAAAACAAATAAAATGAAATAATATGAAAATTGTAGTAACAGGAGGAGCAGGATTTATTGGCTCTCATTTAGTAGATAGGTTAATAAAAGAAGGCCACAGGGTAATAGTGGTTGATAATTTATCTACTGGCAAAAAAGA
>CAZJJV010000040.1:0-3958 GCA_964546415.1 uncultured Candidatus Saccharibacteria bacterium | reverse complement strand
CATCCTCCCACATCGCATATAAAATCCGGCGGTGAACTGGTTTCAAGCCATCTCTTACATCAGGAATAGCCCGAGAGACAATCACTGACATTGCATAGTCAATATAAGATTCTTTCAACTCTTCGGTAATTTCTCGGGATTCTACTTTGCCAATTTGAAATTGTTGACTTTTAAGTGGTTTTTTTGGAGGCATTTTTTATTTTGGTTGGAATTTCTCTAAAAGAAGAGAAAGTGAGGGGAAAGAAATGTTTTTGAAGGCCTCTTTTATTTTTAATAAATTTAATTTATTTTCTACCTCTTCTTTTGAAAGGTTCTTTATTTTTTCAAAGGTTCCTTTTAGCCAAACAATTAATAACATTAAGGCTACTATTCCTACTATAATCCACAAAATTATCTTTTTTTTCTCTTCTGGTAGGTTTTGAATCTTTTTTAAAACCATTTAAGGGCTCAAAACAACTATTTTCGCTTCCTCTGGAGAAAGGTCTGCCTTTTTTATTGATAATTTTTTAAGGGGTGAGATTTTTTTAATCCCTAAGGTTTTTAAAAACTGATCTAAACTGTTTAACCTTACTTTCAATTTAGGAAGTTGATAGTGCATAGGAATGGTAATTTTGGGTTCTAATTGAGCCATAATTTTAATTGCCTCTTTGGCCGAGATGGTGTAAATCCCACCGACCGGAATCATTAAAATGTCTATCTCTCCAATTTTCTCTAACTGTTCTTCTTTTAATTCCTTTTGGCCAAAATCGCCCAAATGGCAAACCTTTATTTCCTCTGGAGTATCAATGGTATAAATGGTATTAGGGCCACGTTCTTTACCTTCTTTTGGGTCGTGCCAAGAAAAAATGCCCTGAATAAAAATATCTTTGATTTCATATTCCCCCGGCTCTTCAATTACAAAAGGGTCGCCGTTTACTGCTTTAATGTTATTGTGATCGTAGTGTTGATGGGTTACCAAAAGAATGTCTCCCTGGAGTTTTGGCACCCTTAAACCAATCTCTTTTGAAAAAGGGTCTATAATAATAGAAACCCGCTCGTTTTTGTTGCGAGTGGTAATGATTTCAAAACAAGAGTGGCCGTGCCAAATGATATTCATAGGGAATAGTTTATTTTAACAAAATACTTGAAAAAATTCAACAAAACTGTTAAATTAAAACATTATGATGAAAGAACTGTTAGAAAAAGACAACTCCTTAAAGCCCCCGAAAATAGGAGAAATTGTAGAAGGAACCATTGTTGAAAGGGGGAGAGCGGCCATTTTTTTGGATTTAGGTAAACGGGGGACAGGGATTATTTACGGAAAAGAACTTCAGGAGGCTAAAGAGGTTTTAAGGGATTTGGACATAGGTGATAAGGTTTTTGCCAAGGTTATAGATTTAGACAACGAAGAAGGTTATATTGAGTTGTCAGCCAAAGATGCTAGAGAAGAATTAATCTGGCAAGAATTAAAAAAGAAGAAAGAAAACAAAGAAAAAATAACTGTAAAAATCTTAGGGGCCAACAAAGGAGGCTTACTAACCAAAATTTCTGGAATCTTGGCTTTTTTACCTGTTTCCCAGCTGGCTCCGGAAAATTATCCCAAGGTGGAAGGAGGAGATCCAGCAAAAATTTTAAAAGAACTCCAAAAATTTGTTGGTCAGGAAATGGCTGTTTTGATATTTGACCTAGATCCTAACACCAAAAAACTTATTCTTTCTGAAAAAGCCTTAAAATCAAAAGAAATCCAAGAGCATTTAAAAAAATATAAAGAGGGTGAAGTGGTAGAAGGAGAAATTACTGCCCTCACCAGTTTTGGGGCCTTCTTAAGGTTTGGTAAAGAGGAAATCGAGGGCCTCATTCCTCTTTCAGAAATTTGCCAGAAAGAAACAGAAAAAAGTATAGCTGAAATTTTAAAACCAAAACAAAAGGTAAGGGCTAAAATTATCAAAATTTCTGGAGATAAAATTTATCTTTCCTTAAAAGCTCTCCAAAATTCTTCTCAATAATGCTAAAATAACCTTATAATAGAGCATGAGAATTTTAATCAAAAACTTTATTTTAATAATATTAATTTTCTTGGCCATCGCTTGGCTTTTTAACATTTTTGCTTTGCCCTCGGAAAAAGAAAAAGAGGTTCCTTTTAATCAGTTGGTAAAAGAGATTAATGAAGGAAAGGTTAAAAAAATCACTGTTTCTGGCAACGATCTTTTAATTGTTTACCAAGACAATTCTAAAGGAAAATCAAAAAAAGAGCCTGAACTTGCTCTTTCCCAATCTTTGCTTAATTATGGAGTAGATAAAGAAAATTTAAGCAATATAATTATCGAGGCAAAAGAACCAGGTGGAATCTGGGTGTGGTTGGGACCCCTTTTAATTTCTACCCTTCCCTTTTTGTTTTTCTTGGTCTTGTTCTGGTTCTTTTTACGCCAGGTAAAAAGTAGTGGGGCCAGTCAGGTTTTTGACTTTACCAAAGCCAAAGCCAGATTATTTGGTCCGGGGGGCCAATTAAAAGAAAAGGTAACCTTTAATGAAATTGGTGGCTTAAAAGAAGCAAAAGAAGAGTTAAGGGAAATTATTGATTTTTTAAAAAATCCTAAAAAATACCTTAAATTAGGAGCGAGGATTCCCCGAGGAGTGCTATTAATGGGACCCCCAGGAACCGGAAAAACCTTGTTGGCTAAAGCCATCGCTTCTCAAGCAGGAGTAGCCTTCTTTTCAATTTCTGGCTCAGAATTTGTAGAATTGTTTGTGGGGGTAGGGGGAGCAAGAATTAGAAATCTTTTTGAACAAGCCAGAAAAGCAAAACGGGCAATTATTTTTATTGATGAAATTGACTCAATTGGAAAGGTTAGGGGTATAGGGGTTACCGGAGGCCACGAAGAGAGAGAACAAACCTTGAATCAGTTGTTAACTGAAATGGACGGTATTGGAAGGGAAGAAGGAATTCTGGTCTTTGGGGCTACTAACAAACCTGAATATTTGGATCCTGCCCTATTAAGACCAGGTAGGTTTGATAGAAGAATTGTCTTGGATTTGCCAGACATTAATGAAAGGGAAGAAATTTTAAAAATTCATTGCCGGGGCAAACCATTGGCCTTGAATGTCAATTTAAGAGAAGTGGCTGAAAGAACGCCTGGTTTTTCAGGGGCGGATCTGGCCAATGTGGTAAACGAGGCCGCTCTTTTAGCAGCCAGAAAAAACAAAAATCAGGTTCATCAAGAAGATCTTTTAGAGGCCATTGAAAAAGTTCTCTTGGGACCAGAAAGGAAATCTCATATTTTGTCAAAAAAAGAAAAAGAGATTGCCGCCTTTCATGAAGCAGGACATGCCTTGGTGGCTTCCTTTTTGCCTTTGGCAGAACCGGTAAGGAAAATTTCTATTATCGCCAGGGGGTTGGCAGCAGGCTATACCTTAAAAGTGCCAACCGAAGAAAAAAGGATTAAAACCAAATCGGAATTTTTGGTTGAAATGGCCACCCTTTTGGGGGGTTATTGTGCTGAAAAAATAAAATTTAAAGAAATTACTACTGGGGGAGCAAACGATTTAGAAAAAGCCACCCAGTTAGCCAGAAAACTGGTAATGGAATACGGGATGTCTTCTTTGGGACCAATTACTTTTGGAAAAAAGGAAGAATTAATGTTTTTGGGAAGAGAGGAAATTTATCGAAATTATTCTGAAGAAGTAGCCAAAAAAATTGACAAAGAAATTGAAAAGCTTGTAAGACAAGCAGAAAGCACTGCTCAGAGAGTTTTAACCAAAAAAAGAAAATTGCTGGAAAGGGTAGCCAAAAGGTTAATTGAAAAAGAAACCATTGAGAGAGAAGAGTTTGAAAAATTGATTGGAAAAAAGAAGAAAAAGAAATCAGATCTTTCAAAAAGAAAAAAATCTGTTAGATTAAAAATTGAGCGCGTGTAGCTCAGTGGTAAGAGCACGGGTCTTATAAACCCGGGGTCGGTGGTTCGAATCCACCCACGCGCAC
>CAZJJV010000039.1:0-4014 GCA_964546415.1 uncultured Candidatus Saccharibacteria bacterium | reverse complement strand
CTGCACAAATGTCTGAAAAACATTTGGTCCCGGTTCGACTCCGGGCTCCGGCACCCAAAAAATAAAAGCGGGCGTAGTATAACGGCTATTACGCTGCCTTGCCAAGGCAGAGAAGAGGGTTCGACTCCCTTCGCCCGCTCAAAAAACAAAAGGTTTTTTCTTTTTTTATTCTAAAATAGTTCCCTTAAAATTTTTTCCTTCTAATACCCTTTTTAGGTTTTTTAAATCTTCTCCTACTACAATCACCTTAATTTTTTCCCTTTTTGCTAATTTGGCGGCTACAGGATCAATGGGTACGTGTAAGCCGGGCCTCCAACTTGAAGAAATTAAATTAAGATATTCTAGCCAAGAAATCGCTTTAATAGGTTTTGCCTCAGGATATTTTCTAAAATCTTTGGTGTAAACATAGGGAGCCCTTCCTATATTAATCACAGTGTTAAGCTTGAAATCGGCAGCAATCTGAACTGCCACAAAGTCTGTAGAGCGTCCAGGCTTCCAACCAGAGGCCATTATTAAAGGATAGTTTTGGAATTTTTTTATTTTTTTTCTCTTATCAAAAATCTGGGGATGGGCAAATTTTTTAAAAATAGCTTTCAATAAATAAGCATTTATTTTGGTGGCCAAAATTCCTAACCAATCTTTCTCTTCGTTTGAAATCTGGCAGATCCTGCTTGCCCCTTTCTGATAATGTCTAGCCAATTCTCCACCCCCAGCCACAATGATAAATCTTTTTCCCTTTTTTATTTCTCTTTTAATAAAGTTTGAAAATTTTTTTAAAAAGGGGACATTTAATTCCCCTGGAAAAATAATAGAGCCGCCTAAAGAAATCACAAAATCTTCTTTTTTCATAGTTTTTAGTCAATTATACCATCTTGAAATTTTTTTCCAACCCTTTTGGCAAAAACCCTTGACACTTGTCTTTATTTAAGATAATATGATAGAACCCCTGGAAAGGGGTTTTAAAATGGATATTCCCCTAAAGATCCCCGGTTTTTCGGGGCCCAAAATACTAATAATCTCTATTTTTATAGTTGCTTTTAGCGCAATCTTGCTTTTAGTTGAAACCCAGCCATCGTCGGTTGAGGCTGAACTTCTTTTGAATATTCAACCCTTTGATAATCTAATATTAGTAGAAGAAAATAGCCTTTTAGCGGTAGCCGAACCATCTAATCCTCCCTCTAAGGTAATTAAAAAATTTAAAGCGATAGTCACCGCCTACTCTAGCAGTCCTTGGGAAACTGATCAGGATCCCCATATTACGGCGGCTGGAACCTATACCAGAGATGGGGTGGTGGCCAATAATCTTTTACCTTTGGGAACGAGAATTAAAATTCCTGAATTGTTTGGTGATAAGGTTTTTGTGGTGGAAGACAGGATGAGTTGGAAAAAGGGATATTATCAGGTAGATGTCTGGCTCCCTTCTTATCAGGAAGCTTTAAGATTTGGAGCCAAAACCACCTATATTGAAATTTTAGAAGATTAGTTTTTGGTTTGTAAAACTCTTTAATTAAAACAGGCGTGGCAACCAGTAGGCCACGCCTTTTAAGTTGGTTTTTCTTTATGGTGCCGAGGGTGGGACTCGAACCCACACGGACTTTTCAGTCCAAGGGGTTTTAAGCCCCTCGAGTCTACCAATTCCTCCACCTCGGCAAAAGAGGCCAGGGAGGGAATCGAACCCTCGTCTAGCGGTTTTGCAGACCGCTGCGTTAGCCACTTCGCCACCTGGCCAACCCTTTTCTATATTATATTATTTTTCCTCTTTTTTCAATTTTTCCAAAATTTCTTCTACCTTGCTTGCTTCGGCTGTTTTTCTTTCCTCAAGAAAACGAATCTTGGGAACCCGTTTCATTTTTAGTCTTTTGTTTAGTTTTTGCTGGATAAAATAAATATTCCGATTCAAAATTCTAAAAACCTCTTTAAATCTTCCTTCTGGTATTACTGAAATCCACACCTTACATTCAGATAAATTGGGTAGGGTTTCCACCCGGGTAAGAGTGACTAAAGCCTCTTTAGGGAATTCCGCCTCTTTTAAAATAATCTGAGACAACTCTTTTTTAATTAATTGGTTGACTTTTAAAATCCTTTGGCTCATTAAAATCCTAAGGGTTTTCTTTTTTCTTCTTGATAAATTACCAAAATATCTCCTGGTTCAATTTTTACATTTCCTCCTTCATACAATATACCACACTCATCACCCTTTTTGGCTCTTTCTACATCTTTCTTCTCAATCTGCAAATTCACCATCTTGCCTTGATCTAATAATTCATCATCCCTAAAAACTTCGATTTTGGCCCCTTTCTTGACTTCACCCTCAATAACCCTTCCACCCACAATTTGACGATTTTTTCCAGCCCAAAAATGAACCAACACTTTTACTTTTGCTAAGTCCACCCTCACAATCTCTGGCTCTATCATTCTTTCTATTAATTTTCTTGTCCCTTCCACCAAATCATAAATTACCTCAAAAATTAAGATTTTCACTTTTTCTCTCTCTGCTAAATTTTTAGCCACTGGATTTACTTTTACCCGAAAACCCAAAATTATTGCCTTCCCGCTTTTTGCCAACTTCACATCAGATTCGTTAATGGCGCCTACCTCAGATTTTAAAACCCTAACAATGACTTTTTCTTGAGAAAGGTTTTTTAAAATTTCTTCAATTGCTTCAATAGAGCCGAAAACATCTCCTTTTAAAATTATATTTAATACTTTTTGATCTGGCTCAATTTCCAAAACCCCTCTTTCTGGTTTCTCTTCTTTTTTTTCTAAAAATTTTTTGGCTTCTTCTAAGCTAGGAAAGACCCTAAACTCTTCACCCACCTTTGGAACCTCTTCAAATCCTACCACTACCACTGGTTGAGAAGGGAAGGCCTCTGAGATGGGTTGGCCTTGAAAATTTTCTAAAATCCTTACCTTCCCCAGAGTAGAAAAAGTAGCCAAAATCTCTCCTTTCTTCAAAATGCCTTGATTTAAAATTAGGGTGGCCGTAGGTCCCCTAAAATGATCTAAATAAGACTCAATAATCACCCCCTGGGCCCCTTGGGAAAGATCTGTTTTTAATTCTTCCATTTCTGCTAGTAAAAGGATTAATTCTAAAAGTTCGTTTACCCCCTGGCCGGTTTTAGCGGAAATATTGATAGCTGGCACATTTCCGCCCAAATCCTCCACCGTAACTCCTTCTTTTACTAATTCTCTTTTGACTTTTGGTGGATCAGCGTTTGGTTTATCTATTTTATTTAAAGCAACAATGAAGGGAATCTTGGCTTTTTTGATTTGAGAAATTGCTTCTTTTGTTTGGGCTTTTACTCCTTCGGTGGCATCAATAATTAAAATAGCAATATCAGCCACTTTTGCTCCTCGGGCTCGCATAGCCGAAAAAGCTTCATGGCCAGGGGTATCTATAAAAGTGATTTTTTTATTGTCTATTTCAATTTCGTAAGCACCAATATGTTGGGTAATGCCTCCCGCTTCTTTTTCTGCTACTTTTGTTTTTCGAATATAATCTAAGAGAGTGGTCTTACCATGATCAATGTGGCCCAATACCACCACTACCGGTGGCCGGGTGATGAGGTTTTGATTTTTTTGATTTTGTATCATAGTTTTTTTCTTGGGCTTTTAAAATTGCTTTTTTCTCTTCTTCGGTTAACAAGTATTCAGATTTGCCTTTAACAACTGGTTTCCCATAAACCCTGTTTCCTTCTCTGGTGTATAAACTAGTAATTACTACTCCATTATCGTTATCATCAAGCAGAGCCACTGAAAAACTTTGGTCGCCCCCTATTTCAGAAAAAGGATTGTATCTTACGATTCCTATCTTTTGGATATTGTCTTTGTTCTTTTCTTTTAAACTTTTGAGGTCGGCTGAAACTTTCTTAACCTCTAATTCTACATCCTTTAATTTTTTCAAAACCTCTTTCAGGCTTTGAGGCTCTTTTTTCTTTTTACGAAACCATCCCAACATAAAAACAGAAAATTTATGATTAATAATACCTCAATTTTCAAAAGGTTTCAAGTTTT
>CAZJJV010000038.1:0-4218 GCA_964546415.1 uncultured Candidatus Saccharibacteria bacterium | reverse complement strand
GCTTACACATCTTCCAGCTATGTCATATACCTTCAAACTAACCTTCGTTTTTGAAGCAACTGAATATCTTATGGTAATTTTACTTCCTGAAGGGTTAGGATAAGGAGCATATAAAGCTGTTTTGTAATGGGGTTTCATTGATAGTAAAACCATAGTTACATAATTAAACTCAATGGTTGTATCCTTACAGTTTACTTTGTAATTCTTATCCTTCCCTTCTGTCCATATTACAGTTAACAGAGTACTGTCTCCACTATGGATTATAAAATGCGGATAATATAGTGAGTCTTCAGTACCGTACAGCTCATTTATTTCCCAGATGCTTCCATTCCTGATTGCATATTTCACATAATATTTTTCATCATCGGGAACAGTGGGGCTGGGTATTAATTTTTCAATCCATACTGCAACTCCTCCATATTTGATATATGGATGGTATACGCGGGCATTTGACCCAGTGTATACTGTGGTGATATTCCAATCGCCCCCTGGCGCTTTTGAAGCAAGTCTAATATCATAATCTCCGTATCTGTACATGATCATAATGGTATCACCCGCTGACGTAATTGTAGGATATTCAGCGAGTCCAGTCTCTATTGTATCTTTAACAAGATAATCCTCCATAGAGTTTGTATACACTAGGTTTCCTCCTTCAATCCATGCTATATGAATTATTCCCTGGTAATCGGCATAGATAAAAGGCTGTTTTTTGATACCTGAGTCGGAACTTATAGTGATAAAGTCAGATATTACATCTCCGTTTAACAAATGCTTACACAGTATAAGCCTACTGCCTCCAGACAGCACTATATAGAGATTGCTATCTTGAACAGCGGCATTTAAGTAGTCTATACCGTAATCAACCTCCTGAAGTATTTCCGTATGCCCTGAATTGGTATATTTGTCTATCTTGATTCTATGTATGATTTGGTTTCCACTTGGACTTGCATCAAGAGTCTCAGGTCTTGGCATATAAAAAGAGTCGTTAGCCTGTACTACTATTAGCATAGAAGGGACATCTGATTTAAGTAAAACCGGAGGCCCACCGCCTTTTGGAACCAGCTGCCGTGACCAGACATGCACTGGATAAGGCCTTTTAGCTAAAAATGTATTATAATTATCAGTTATTGTACTTTGTATACTTTTAAGGTAGACTGTATAAAGGGTATCCTTATAAAAGATAAGTTTATTCTGATTGAGAGAGGTTGCATTTTCAAAAGATGAAGCCATCCACCAGCTTTCAAATGTCCCGGTAGTATTGGAAGACAATCTTCCATCAAAGTCTTCAACTTCCGCTTTTATCCTTAATCTGGAGCTAACTAATGTATCAGGAATCCGCCAGATACAATTTAAAGTGTCTACTGTTGTATCATTTAAACTTTCATTCTCATATAGTGTATCTGAAAAAGTAGCCCCACCATCATAACTCAAAAGGATTCTTGTAGCCCGTAAAGGAGTCTTTACATCACCTGGATAGATGATCCATCTGATGTTTACATCATCTCCTGGCTCAAAAATCTCCCCAGATTTCGGCTCCAAAACAAGTGCAGCAGGATTTAAATCCAGTGCCTTGTAAGCCACTCTGTATGCACCATACTCCCCTTCCGTCCATATCAAATTCAGGTTTCTTTCATCACTAACTGCAATGGAAGGATATTTTGAATCTATCTTAGTGTAAGTTATTCTATTCTGGTAAATTTGACCATCGGAGAACTCTGCTAAAATCACCTCCCTCTCCGGGTCCAAAAAAAGAGTATCAGGTATATCAAATAACCTCGACCAGGAAATATAAATATTACCACCATAATGAGTAATCACTGGATAACCATAACCCTGAGATTCCCCAATAACCCATCTGTCAATTTTGGGTATTTTGAATCCCGCTCCATCGTAATCTGCATAGAGATAATGAACTTCATCACTGGTTTCCCAAACTACATGCACACGGTCACTCTCATCCACATCTATGGCTGGATGTCTACAACCTATGTCATTCTGAGATATTAAATAAATATCTGTCCACTCCTTGCTTTCCTCGTCTTTCGCAATAAGATAAACTTTACCATTTTGCTGCCATGAAATCACAGGGACTTGTTTACTTAATAGGTCCACAGATACATCATACTTAGGATCCACTGTATTCCTTACTGTTTCCCATGTGAAATCATAACTTCCTGAAGTAGTTCTTCCATATATAATCTTATAACCGCTCGCAGCCTTTCCGGGACCATAATAAGTACCCGCAATAAGCGCAACATCTACATAATTATCGGTGCAATTCAAAGAAAGAGAGTTTATGAAGTACAGAGCTCCACTCGAATATATCTCCTGAGGACGGTCCCAATTATATCCATCCCTTGAACTCGTTAAGTATACTTTAGAACTATCCTGAGTCCTAAAAAGAACAAAGATTCTATCAGAATTGGCACAAATTGCCGGCAGGTCTCCATAAATAGTATCTCCACCAATGGTATTTATGCAGACCCTATCACTCCAGGACTCACCATTAGTTGTGGAGTAAGTATATGTAAAATATATCTTTCCCTCAGATTCATAAACAACAGAAATCTTCTTGATAGTACTGGAAATACTCTGAACAACCATCTTTTGGCAATTATTTCCATAAGTAGACTTTGAATCCCAGGAAAGAAGTGAAGGAATCTTAGAACCCTCTATAACATTCTGGTAAACATAAAAGGCAGGCTTGGGAGAATAATTAATTCTATCATGACCTATTATTCCCCAGGAATAAAGAAGTGTATCCACATAAAATACTGTGTCATTTAGTTGCGTATCTGGTGGAAAATTAGTGGGATCAAAATGCAACGGTACTGTGTCTACTACTATACCGGCATCTCTATCTTTTCCCCGAAAAACAATTATCTTTTCAAGATCAGCTACATCATTTTCAGCATATTTTAAATACTCCTTCAAAAGTCTTGCCAGGAATAAGGCCTGAGAGTCAGGAGTGAGAGTAAATTGAGGAGGCACATAAGTAGTATCAAAAGGAGGGTAAGGAGTTGTAGGATAACCCGTTTCTAAGACCCAGATTGTTTTGCCCTGCCAGCCTGCTAAGCTAATAGCAGCTCTCAAACTGTCAAGCATGTCCCTAACAGGATGTAATATTTTTATACTATTATCTACATACCCAGTATCTTCAACAGGATCAGCTACATAAGGTGGGTCTCCAAAATATTGTGTAAACCAATAACCACAAGAATCACCATTCCACATGCGGTACGGTCCTACTGAAGTATAGAAGTCTATACCAATTGCATCTATGTCCTCAACATTTGGAATATTGTCCATTAAATATTTGTAGCGCTCAATAACAGAATAATGATTCAAACTATAGCGACGAATATCACTGACATTTGGTGGGTTCGGGTAATCTTGATAATTCACCCCATCAGGATGAACATTCAAAGCTCCAATTATCACCTTCCACGAAGGATTGTAACTCTTTATTATTTGGGCTACTTTTGAACACATTTCAGGATAAAAGTATGGAATAGCAAGTAGTGTATCATACCCAGATGGGACATCAATTCTAACCCAGTAGTTCCTACTCTGATAGCTGTTATCTCTCAAATTGGTCTCTGGTTCCGGCCATATCACCCATGCCTTGACCACATCAGCATATTTTTCATTAACATGTCTTATAATGGAATCAAAAGCAGCATACCACAAACCTCTACCAGTATCACCAAAAAATTCAATAGATAAAACTGTATCTATGACAATAGTGTCCCCGGTTTCTGAATTTATGGCTATTCTTTCAAGTTTCTCAGGAAAATGTTTTACAGGGAAACGCCAGTAGTAAGATCGCCACTTATTGGTATCTGCATTTTGAGAGTAGTAATAAGTAGAATCTACAGCCCATTTTGCCGTTCCCCAGATGGCAAGAACTACGGAGAGATTTAAGTCCCTCGCCTTATCCAACTGATCGTCAAGCCGGCTGAAATTCCACATCCAGGGATGAAGTAAACTGGTATCTACCGACCAAATATTAGCATTACTATTGGGAACTCCAACTACACCTTTATCCAGTTGATGCCATCCTACGTAAAAGTATACCCAATCTGCACCGGATGACCTCAAAGTATCTATATAAGGCTCGTAAACAGCATCCACAAACCCGAATCTGTTCTGAGAATGAAGGGGAAGAGAAAAAATTAAAAATATAATACACCACCTTGCATTAGGTATTATATTTTT
>CAZJJV010000037.1:0-4402 GCA_964546415.1 uncultured Candidatus Saccharibacteria bacterium | reverse complement strand
TTACCCAGCAGATTAAGATTTGGTCCATTGATAACAAGAACCCTTTTCATATTTCCTCACCTCCCAATTATATATTTATAACACAAGCAGGTTAACATATATTTTCCTGCCTTTGACTAATATTATTTCGTCTATTATCTTTCTATTCAAAACTTTTGGAGTTACGCAAGACGCTATCTCCTTGATTCCATGTGGTGCAAATTTCGCTTTTGAAACCATCGGTGCTTTTATGTACTTTTCAATTTCTTTGTTGTTCTTTCAGATACTTAATGAATTTTCTCATTCCTTCTTTTATTTTTCCCTCAGGCTGTGTTATCGAGAATCTTACAAATCCTTCGCCATACTTCCCAAATATAACACCAGGAGTTATCCAAACTCCGTATTTTTTCAACAAATTGATTATAAAATCTGTGGATTTATTTATTTCATAATTTATCTTGGTCCATACATAAAGTGTGGAATCAGCATCTAAATAATAACAATCAGTCATATCCAAAAAGTCTTTGAGTAATCTTCTTCTTTTTTTATACAAGTGCCTCATTTTAGGCACAAATTTGTCATATATTTCTAATGCTTTTATAGCTGCCCTTTGTATAGGATAAAATACACCTATTTCAGTATTGGTCTTTATAACAGAAAGTGCCTGTAAAATTTTTCTATTGCCACATACCCACCCAATCCTGAAACCTTGCATATTATAAGTTTTTGAAAAGGAGTGAAGCTCTACCGCAATATTCTTTGCACCATCTACTTCAAGAATTGATGGAGGTGGTGAATTTTCAAAGACTTCTGAATATGGATTATCATGAATTAAGATGATGCCCCATTTGCTACAAAAATTAACAATCTCAGAAAAAAATTCCTTTTCTGCCCTTTTTCCCGTAGGGTTATTTGGGTAATTTAATATCATTGCTTTTGTTTTTCTCAGAATACTTGGTTTAAGAACTTCAAGATCTGGTAAAAAATCATTTTTGCAGTCTAATGGAACATCAACTGAAAATGCACCCACAAATTTTACTGAAACTCTATAAGTTGGATAATAAGGATTAGGAACAATTACATAATCACCTTTATCGCATAGTGCAAGTAAAAGTTGCAAAATTGCATTTTTTGTTCCCCTCATAGTTATAACTTCTCTCTCAGGGTCAAGTTCTACATTAAACCTTCGGCTCATCCACTCGGAGATTTTCTCTTTCAACCTCATAATCCCTAAGTATGGTGGATATTTATGAAAATCTTTTTCTAAGAGAGCCTTTTTGAGTTCTTCTATTACCTCATAAGGAGGGGGTAAATCTGGATCACCACTGGCTAAATTTATAATATCATTTAAACTACTGCACAATGGTACAATATTTGAAAAGAAATATGGAGATATATCTTCAATTCTTTTTGAAAATTTCATATTCTTGCCCTTTAATTCAATTCTTTAAATGCTTCTCTAACAAATACGCCTTAATAAACTTCACATCCAGCTCCTTGTATTTAAAAAGCCCTGGCCTTTTGATTAAAAACATACCTATTTCCCTACCCTTTCTCTTCTTATCCAACCATAAATAACTATCTTTATTGTAAGCCCACTCAAGTTTTCCTACAATGTCTTCTATCTTCTTGTATAGTTCTTGGAAGTCCTCATAAAAATCTCTATCTGCGATTTTTAATTTTTTAGATATTTCTATCTCCTCTTTCAAGCCCATTAGAACTGCTCTCCCATGTGATATTTCATATCCAGAAGAAGCTTCAATTACATGACCTACAGTATGACCTAAATTTAAAATCTTTCTTTTTCTTTTCAATTCGAAGGGGTCTTCTTTAACAACTTTTAGTTTTAGTTTGGCTATTAATGGAATCCATTTTAAATAAGTCTCTAAATTCGGTGAAAGCATCGTTTCAATTTCCCTTCTCAGGGAAGTGTATACTCCTTGATCTAAAAGAGCTGTTTTCACTATCTCTGCAAATCCATTAATTATTTCCTGAAATTCCAAAGTTATAAATAGTCTTGGGTCGGAGAAAACCATCTCCGGAAACCTGAAAGTTCCTATCACATTCTTTGCGGAAAAATTAAGTGCATTTTTCCCACCAAGATGTGCATCAACTGCTGCAAGAAGCGTGGTAGGAACTAAAGCTAACTTGGTTCCCCTCATAAACACAGAACTTACAAAACCTGCAAGATCACCTATAACTCCACCGCCAACTCCTAAGATTAAAGAACTTCTATCTGCTTTTTTATCTATTAAAATTTTTAGAATTTTTTTAAAACATTCAATAGATTTTGCTAATTCACCCTCAGGGGCTAAAATTATCTCAAATGAGGAAGTGTCGTAAAAATAAGAAATTAATTTTTTTATTTTTTCATGTGTAATTAAAAACACTTTATGATTTTTGTCTTCAAGCATTTTAAAAAATGTTTGAACATTTCCTAAATAAAAGCTATGGGGCTTCTCTGAAATTTTTTTATGAAGATTAAACTTGAGTTTTGAAAGAATTTGGAGTGCAACTTCCTGAGGAGTTTTATTACCATCAACTTTAAACTTCACCTTTTCATAAAAGGGTTTTCTACTTTCATAAAGTTTTTTAATATCTTCTAAATTTTTTAGAACTGGTCTAACAAAACTTTTTTTGATTCTACTTTCAAGCTTTTCTAAGTCAGTTTCAATATAAAATGAATAGTTTTCCCTCTTGGTAATAAAATTGAGTATATCTCTATTTAAAATACTCCCCCCTCCCAAGGCT
This sequence comes from uncultured Candidatus Saccharibacteria bacterium, assembly GCA_964546415.1. Lineage (GTDB taxonomy): Bacteria > Patescibacteriota > Minisyncoccia > Minisyncoccales > CAZJJV01 > CAZJJV01. The sequence continues at coordinate 1,672 of CAZJJV010000037.1, read as the reverse complement.
ATCACACAGTTTTCTTTTTCCTTTACTGTTGAAAACAATTCTCTTTCAAATTCCCGGAATTTTCTCTCTCCATGTTTAGAAAATATCTCCTCGATTTTTATTCCCTTTTCTCTTTCTATAATATTATCAAGATCATAAAATTCCAATTTAAGAAAGGTTGCAAGCTCTTTTCCAACAGTTGTTTTGCCGCAGCCGGGCATTCCGCAAAGGAAAATCCTTTTTATATCCATTTTAACCTCTCCATGTATCTTTCGTAGCTTCTCCTTATTTCATAAAAGTTATCCCCTCCAAACTTTTCAAGAATTGCATCGCATAATACAAGTCCAAGGAATACTTCACCAATAACTGATATCGCAGGAACAACACAAATATCACTTCTAATATACTTAGTTTCTTCTGGTATCCCCTTTTTTAAATTAAAAGATTTAACAGATTTTAATTGTGTGGGTATCGGCTTTACAAAAAGTCTTATTTTTATAGGCATACCGTTGGTCATGCCCCCCTCTACCCCTCCCTGATAATTTGTTTTTCTTGATATTTTCCCATTCTCCACTGAAAATTCGTCCACACTCTCCTTTCCAAAGTATTTTGAAATTTTTATTGCATCACCTATCTCTACTCCTTTAACAGAAGGAATTGATAACATGACTCCAGCAATTTTTGAATCTATCCTCTTTTCCCAATGAATATAAGAACCCAAGCCTGGTGGAACACCAAAGGCATATATACAAACAGCTCCTCCCAGTGTTTCTTTTCTTTCATGTGCTTCTTCTAATATTCTTTCAGCTTCTTTATCTTTTTCCCGCTCTATAAAATAAAAATCAGAACTATTTCTAATTCCTTCTATTCTATTATCATATTCTAAAATTACCTTTTCATCTACTTCCATGTTTCCTATCCTTTCGGTGAAACCCAGAAGTTTTATACCTAGAGAAATTGGAAGTTCTGAAGAAATACCAGCCAAGCAGGTCCTTATAGCAGTTTCCCTTGCTGATGCCCTTTCTATAACAGGTCTTATGTCTTCATGCTGATATTTCAAGAACCCTGAGAAATCTGCATGTCCTGGCCTCGGGGTATAAATCGGGTCAGCAGGCTTCTCTTTGGAGTGATTTTTAATCTCGCATGCAATAGGCGAACCTGTGGTAACACCCTTCTCAACTCCTGAAATTATTTGGAATTCGTCTTTTTCAATCATTTGTCTATTACTTCGTCCTTTAAAAACTCTCCGCCTTTTTAAATAATTTTTCACCCTTGCAAGATCTACCCTTAAATTTGAGGGTAACCCTTCAAGGATTCCTGTAAGTTTTTCCCCATGAGAGTCACCAGCAGTGTAAAGTCTGAGCATACTAAGCATCATCATTAGCCTCCATTACTTCATGAAAACATTCTTTGAAACACTCCTCGTCAAAATCATGGAACCATATTTTCCCAGCACCTATAGCTTGATACAAAAGCATTTTCCTTCCATCAATTCCTTCAAGCCCAAACTTACCGCCGGTTTTTAAAAAGGGAGAAGCTTTACTATATTGAAGATCTATTAAGAATGCTCTTTTGACTTGACTAAAATCTATAGGTGGTAATTCACCTTTCCATCCACAAGGTGTGGCATTTACTATAACTGTAGCGCTACGGAGAAGTTGTTCCGTTTCTTTATCTTCGTATTTCACAATTC
>CAZJJV010000036.1:0-4412 GCA_964546415.1 uncultured Candidatus Saccharibacteria bacterium | reverse complement strand
CTGCCAAGAGTTTTTAGGCAAGGCCTTTTTAATATTCTCAACCAGCTTTTCTTCAAAAAATCTTCTATTCTTTCCCTTCAAGCCAATTTCTGAGTAGTGACAAATAATATGGCCCATAGAAATTTTATTACACAGTTTATCCTAACATATTTATCCTAGAAACAAAAAACCCTCCTTAGGGAGGGTTTTTGTGATCTTTTCTTATTTACTTCAATTCCCAGGTTCTTCTTGAAATACCATTAAAACGCCGAAATTCAAGCTCGCTTTATCCGGACCAAAATTAGGAATTAATTTCCCGATTCTAAAGCCACAATAAGAATGGTAGAAACGGATTTCCGGATCAACAGGCTTACCGTCATCTCTTTTTAAGGAAAGATAAACTTTAGCTTCTTCCTTAAGTTTTTCACCTACAGGAAAACGATCAGAGTATTTTTTTGTTAAATATTCCCTAAAACCAGGCATTCTTGCTCCCAAAACTACCCAGTCTAACTCTTTTCTTTTTGCCAATTCTTTTTGAGCAGCTACTAATTGTCTTCCTAGTCCTTGACCTTGGAATTGTTCATCAACTGCTACTGAAACAATATAAAGCGCGTTCCCTTCAGGATTATGGGGAGTGATATAGCCATCGCCGGTGATCTCTTCCCAACTTTTGTTATAGCCAGCTAGTTGATCAATATCAAAATTAAACATCATCGAAGTAGTTACTCCCACTAATCGATCTTGAGAAAAAATACCAATAACACCTTCTGGGAAAGTCCTAATCCTATTGGCAAATTTATCTTCGGTCGCCTGCCACTCTGGTTCCCAAGCCGATCGTTCTACTCTCATGATCTGAGGTAAATCCTTTATGGTTAAGTTTCTGATATTAAAAGCAATCATTTTTTTCTCCTTTTTAATTTTTTCTTCAAGATCTATTTTACTTATTTTTCAATCTTTTTAAAGAGCAGAAAATATTTTAACTTCAAATCTTTTTCTTTTCAATTCTAATTGCTTTGCCCTCAACAAGAGCTTGGACAACTTTTTTCCGAGCCAAAGTTAAAATGCGCTGCAAAGTACTCTGGGAAATTTTCATTTTTTTAGCTGCCTCTCGTTGATCCAGCCCTTTAAAATCACAAAGTCGTAGAGCTTCCAATTCATCGGTGGCCAAATCTACTTCTTCTAGCATCGAGAGAGGTATTGCTCTTGGTTTAAAATAAGTAACATTAGGATCAAAAAGAACCCTTCTTGGTTTTACTGGACGCGGACTCATAACTTTGTAATTAAATTTTTATATATTTCTTGAATTTCTTTCTTAGCTTTTAAGTTAGTTTTTAGAATAGGGACTAAATTGCTAATTGCTTGAAAGATTTTTTTCTCATAAGAGATTTTTCCTAAAAACCTGCTACGGGACCACTTTTCTATTTTACCACTTAATTGAGGATTAATATCCCATTTATTTATTACTAAATTCCAAGGAATTTTGAAATGATTTACTACCTCCAAAACTCTCAGCAAATCAGAAAATCCAGAGGGAGTTGGTTCAGTAATCAAAATGGCGAAATTGGCATCTTGCAAAGAAGCAACAACCGGACAACCAGTTCCTGGAGCAGAATCTAAAATTTGGATATCACAATCAAATCTATCGGCCTCCTTTTTAATTTCAGTTACTATTTTACCCGAACCCGTTTCTCCGGGAAAAAGATGGCCTGAAACTAGAGGAAAATTATATTTTGTCTTTTTCAGCTTTATTTCCCCATTTTTTACAGGTTTCATCTTTATTACTCCCTCGGGACAAAAAACTTCACAAGCACCGCATCCCTCGCATAAAAATGGGTTAAGTTTTAATTTCCCTTTCTCAACTTCTAAAGCATTAAATCTACACTTTTTTGCACATCGTTCAGCCTCTTTTTTGTTCAGTTTGGTGTCTGCAATTACAGGTTTTTCAGAAACACTTATTTTCTTCACTGTCTGCCATTTTTCTGGCTCTCCTAGCCAAACCGCCAGATTTGGCGCATCAACATCACAATCCACTGCCACCACTTTTTTAATTCTGAAAGAATCAAGGTTCTGCCGAGCAGAGCGAGGCAGGTTCTTATTTTGAGAAAAAAGCATGCTCAGGGCTGAAGCCAACATTGACTTCCCTACCCCACCTTTACCTGAACAAATTACTAATTTTATTTTTGATCGCATCATTATTTCTAAAACAATTGATATTTCCCCTTGACGATCTCTTTTTGAATTTTTCTTAAATTATTTAAATAATCTTGGCAAATTAGAAAAGCTTTATCTTTAACTTTAGCAAAATTTTTTGCATTCAATTCTATTAAAGCTACCTGAGGCAAATCTAAGGCTTTTCCAATTCCACTCAATAGTTTCACATAACACTCTTTCACGCCTTCTATCTTACTAATCTCTTGAGCGATTAAAAAAGAAAGAATCTGATAAAGTTTTCCTGGGTGATTAATATTCTTTCCAGCTGCTGCTTCCATTGACATCTGTCGACAAGGAGTAATTAGACCACAAACTCGATTTCCTCTACCAACCTGACCATCGTCTCCTTGTTCAGCGCTCAAACCAGTTACTGTAAGATAAATCTCATTTTCTTTTTTTGCTTGAGGATTATCTAAAGTATTATGATCAATTCTTACCGATTTAAAATCAAAATTCTTTTTAATATATTGTGCAACTTCTTTTTTAACTTTTTCTTTTATTTTAAAATATTCTTTTGTGTTCTTTATATAACGATCAATATAAGCTCCAGCCAAGGTTATAAGAATTTTTTTTCTTTCCCTTAATGCCATCACCTTGATATCTTTTCCAAGCGCTGGGAATTTTTTAATAAATCTTTTGGAATTAACTAAATTAGCCACATTTAAAGTTAACTTTTCGGTTTTACTTAAAGGGGCATGAGCTACCCCAAAAGAAGTATCATTAGCAATTGATATTTTATCGCTTTTTTTAAAAACTTCTTGTAAATTAGCAGCCCCATGTTGATAATCTATTGAGATTTCAAAAATTTTTTTAATCTTTTTTTGAGAAAAATTCAAATTTTTAGCCAACCAATCTTGGGCCGCCTTAAAGATTATTCTTTTTACCGGAATTTTAATTTTTCCAACTTTATCGGTTGCTCTGCCAGCAATAATAATTTTTATTGGTTTTAAAATTTTTCCGCCACCAAATTTTACCTCTGATTTTCCAGCTACAAGCAATCCTTTATCTAAATTATGATGCAAAACCTTTTTAAATTTTTGAAAATAATATTTACTTAAAGCCAAAGAGACGGCCTCACAAAGTCCATCACAAATGGTATCAGGATGCCCAATCCCTTTTCTTTCCACAATTTCAAAATCTCTTTCCTCAACCGAAAGACAGTTTAATTTTTCAATAACAATGTTTCTTGATTTTTTCATTTTATTCAAATAAATACGGTCTTGGTTTAATATTGGTATACTTTTTTCCTTCCTCGATTATTTCTTGAATTTCTTCTTTTGGAAAAGGGGTGAAATTTTTTCCGGAAACTGTGCCCGACTCAGTTTTCTCAAAATTTTGCAAATAATACACTTTCGCTTTTTTAATCCTCTTGCAAATTTCAATAATGTCTTCTTTCTTGTGAAACTCTTTAATCAGGGTTGTTCGAAGCTCATAATCTATCTTTCCTTTTAATAAAAAATTAATGGATTTTTTGATATTTTCAAAAAGTTCTTTTGTTAAAACTCTGCCGGTAATCTCATACCATTTTTCAAATTCAAAATCTTGTTTGATATCAGTAGCCACATAATCTATCAATTCTTCCTCAACCAAATTTTTTAGCATTTCAAAATTGGTTCCATTTGTTTCAAGTTCAATTAAATAGCCCAATTTTTTAATTTTTTTAATAAATTCTGGAAGTTCGGGATAAATAGTCGGCTCTCCTCCTGAAATAGCTACAGCATCCAAAAACCCTTTTCTTTCTTTTAAAAAAGAAAAAACTTCCTCTTTTGGAATTGGCTTAATTTCTTTTATTCTTTCTGGCAAAACTAAATGAGGTACATAACAGAACTGACATTTTAAATTACACCCAGCAATAAAAATTATTGCTGATATTTTCCCCGGATATTCAATTAAACTTTGTTTTTGAAGGAAAGCTATCTTCATTTTTTAAAAGCTAAAGAAATTAAAAAGAAAAAAGTTGAAACAAGAATAATTAAAGGACCAGCCGGAAATTGAGTTAGCCTAAAAAGAGAAATTCCAAAAACAACAGAAGTTATTCCCAAACCCATAGCCAAAAGTCCATAGCTTTTCATATTTTTGCTTAAATTTCTAGATGTGGCAGCAGGAATTGCTACTAAGGCTGCTGTCAAAAGCCCGCCTACCATTTTTACGCCTAAAGCAACAATAATGGCAATACAAAAGAGATAAAGAAAATTATATTTTTTGACATTAATTCCTTCAGC
>CAZJJV010000035.1:1182-4591 GCA_964546415.1 uncultured Candidatus Saccharibacteria bacterium | reverse complement strand
CAAAGAAATGATGATAAAAATTTTGCCCCACAATCTCTTAATTTAAGATTATGAAGTTTTTAATTTCAGAAAAAGACAAGAAATTAGTTTTCTTTTTTCTTTTTTTATTTATCCTCTCTTTTTTGGTTTTAAATTGGAAAGATATTTATTGGATCTTTAGTTGGAAATTTTGGTCAATTTTTTTTGAAGAAAACTTAGAAAGATTTTTACCCTCTGAAAAAATTTCTTCCACTATAGATCTTTTTAAAGAAATTGAAGAATATTCTTCTTTAAATGAGCAAGCCTTAAATGAAAATCCAGAAAAAAAAGAAGGCTGGCTAGAAATTCCCAAAATTCAACTAAAAGCGCCTATTGTTTTTCCAGAAAAAGATGCTTCTTTTTCAGAACTTCAAGGAGCCCTAGATGAAGGGGTTTTACATTTTCCTCAATCTGCTCTTCCTGGCCAAAAGGGTCAAACCATTATTTTGGGACACTCTGCTCCGCCAGGCTGGCCCAAAATTAAATATCAATGGGTTTTTAGTAGGTTAAATGAATTAAAACCGGGTGATAGGTTTTTTATTAATTTCAACGATAAAAAATACTCCTATAAGGTAAAAGAAAAACTGTTTTTAATTCGGGGCCAAAATATTCCCCAGGACTTGACAAGATTTCAAAATATAGTAATGTTAATAACATGTTGGCCCCCAGGCAAAGATTATAAAAGACTCTTAATAATGGGGGAGCTAGAAAATATATGAAGGTTTTTTCTACTAAAAAATTAATTTATTTGTGTGCAATAGGAGCTCTCGCCTTGACTCTTTTGTTTTTGGCTAGCCAAACAAACTCTATTTCTCAAGGAGGACCCGGGGCTCATTGTGGAGAAGTGAACGATCCGCCCTGTAGAGAAGATTTGGTTTGTCATTATCATCGATGTTTAGCCAAGCCCTTTGCTTTTTGTAATAGTGGAGCAGATTGTGCTGGGCCCTTCACTAATTTGATGGATTGTTTTAATGGTCAATGTTTAGGAAGACATGGTTATCCTTGCGGAAATCCTCCTCAAGACAGTATCTGCGCTCCAGGCTTTCATTGTCACCAAAGCGACCTAGGCTATAATTACTGTGTAGCAGAGGAACCTCCCCAAGAAGATCCCTTTGTTGATATTAAAGCTAACGGAGAAGATGGCCCTCTTTCGCTTTATTACAAAGATGAGGCGGTCCTTACCTGGACTTCTAAAAATGTTGATTCTTGTCAGGCCTTTGGAGACTGGTCTGGGGAAAAAGAATCGGAAGGAAGCCTTAAATTTGTTTTAGGAGAGGTAAAAAAATATGAATTTGGAATTTCTTGCCAAAAAAACGGAAAAAAGACCGAAGACAAAGTAATAATAAAGGTCGATCCTAAACTACCTATTGTAATTACCAAGGCAGTAGTTACCACCTTCTAAAACTTGACAAAAAATTAAAATTGAAATATAATTAATTTATTATGAAAAAAACCATATTAGTTACAATTATATTAAGTGTTGTTTTTGTTGGCGGACTGGTAATCAGTCAATCTATTTTCGCTGAAAATAGTTGTCCCACCAACACCCAAGTAGGAGAAAGAGAAGCCACTTTGGTGGGTGAGGTAACCGACGATGGGGGAGACCCCAATTTAACAGTTTGGTTTCAATATGGCAAAACAGAATATTATGGAAACGAAACATCCCATCAATCTAAATATGGGGTTGGAATTTTTTGTGCCAAGGTTACCAATTTAGATCCTTGCACCACCTATCATTACCGAGCGGTGGCTGAGAATTCAGCAGGAAAATCATTTGGAGAAGATAAAACCTTTACCACTACTTGCTTGGCTCCCGTTGTAGATATTAAAGCAAATGGATCAGATGGACCCATTACCTTGCAATATCAAGATTATGTTATCCTTACCTGGGATTCAGAAAACGCTGATTACTGTTGGGCTTCAGGTGACTGGTCAGGAACAAAATCTATTTCTGGCTCCCAAACCATATATCTGGATGAAGTAAAAGATTATACCTTTGAGCTTACATGCAAGAGTTCTTCTGAACAAACCAGCCAAGATTCGGTAATAGTTGAAGTTCAACCATTGCCCCCAACGGTCATCACAAAACCTGCTATTGTCACTTATTAACGTTTTATTATGACCAAAAACAATTGGAAAAATCTTTTTGCTTTAATTCTCTTTGTGGTTGGAATCTTTTTTTCTGCCAGCCAGGTTTTTGCTGAAAGTTGTCCCTCCAAAACTACCGTAGAGGGCACCACAGTCACTTTTGTTGGTGAAGTAACTGACATGGGAGGAGATTCTTCGGTTTCTGCTTGGTTTGAGTATGGTAAATCAAAAAGTTATGGTTACCAAACCTATAAAAAAACTTTATCTGGACCAGGAATTTATTGTATTGAGGTTACCAATTTAGATCCTTGCACCACCTATCATTACCGAGCGGTGGCTGAGAATTCAGCAGGAAAATCATTTGGAGAAGATAAAACCTTTACCACTACTTGCGAAGATGAAGTAAGGGTTGATTTAGAAGTAAACGGCAGAGATGGCTCTATTACTATTCCTTACAAAGAGAGGGTAACCCTAACCTGGGACTCAGAAAACGCTGATCATTGTTGGGCTTCGGGTGACTGGTCAGGAACAAAAGGACTATCTGGATCCTACACCACGAGCAAATTAACCACTGACAAAAAATATACCATAACTTGTTCTGGAGAATCCGGAACCGATTCAGATACTGTCAGGGTTTACATTGAAGAAGAAGATGATGAAGAAGAGGTAGATCTTTATATTAAAAAAATGGTTAGAAATGTCTCTGATGGCCAAACTATTTTTTCTAGTTCCACTGAAGCCAATCCAGAGGAAATTCTTGAATTTAAAATAAAAATCACCAACCAAGGAGAAGAAACAATAGATGATTTGTTGGTGGAAGATAATTTGCCCTCAAGAATTATTTATCAGGGGAATTTAAAAATTGACGGTAGATCAGTCAGTGGAAACATTGTTGAGGGAAAAGATATTGGAGATTTGGAGCCAGATGAAACCAAAACAATTGTCTTCCAGGCTAGGGTAGCCTCAGGTGACCAGTTTTCCTTTGGATCAACCGAGCTTTTAAACACAGTCACTGTTTCTGCTGAAGATTCCACCTTTAGTGATACCGCCAAGGTATTGGTGAGAAAGAAAGCGGTGGCTGGAGCCGCCACCACTATTTCTACTGGCTTGTTTCAAAACAAACTATTAGATTTTGTCTTGCTTCCATTATCAATAGCCATTATTTTGTTTCTCCTTTTAAAAAAATATTTCTTGGTTTTTATTGAAAAAGGAGAAGAGCTTTGGGAAAAAACCCTAGAAAAAAGAGCAAAAAGAGTTTTAGAAAAGAAAATAAACAAAATCAAACTTAAAGAAGCTTAGTGAC
>CAZJJV010000035.1:0-1082 GCA_964546415.1 uncultured Candidatus Saccharibacteria bacterium | reverse complement strand
TTGAGTGATTATTAGGGGCAAAATTGCCCCTTTTTTAGTTGTGGAATTCCTGTGGAAAAATTCCTGTTTTTTAATTTAAATCCAGGAAATTTTTATATTGGGTTGACTTTAAGGTATGAAATAAGATAAAGTGAAAATGGGTGGAAAATTGTGGATAAGTAGGGGAAAAGTGTGAAAATTTGTGGAAAACTATGTTTATTGGAGAGTATACATATTCTATAGACCAAAAGAAAAGGCTGGCTATTCCTTCTAAATTTAGGAAAATGTTGGGCAAAAAAGTGGTAATTACCAGAGGGTTGGACCAATGTCTTTTTCTTTATCCTTTGAATGAGTGGAGAAGTTTAGCAAAAAAATTAGCCCAATTGCCTTTATCTCAAGCTGATGCCAGGGGTTTTGCCAGATTAATGTTAACAGGTGCCATGGAAGTAGGTTTTGATAATTTAGGCAGAATATTAATCCCTGATTATTTAAAAGAATATGCCTCTTTAAGAAAAAAGGTGGTGGTTACTGGAGTCTATAACAGAATTGAAATTTGGGACGAAAAGAAATGGAAAACCTATAAAAGTAAAACTGAAAAAGAAGTAGGGGACATCGCTGAGAGATTAAAAGAATTAGGGGTCTAAAATGGTCCATTTAGCAGTTCTTAAAAAAGAAGTAATTCAATATTTAGAACCAGAGCCAGGCGAGAACTTTGTGGACGCCACTATTGGAGAAGGAGGTCATACCAGAGAAATTTTAAAAAAGAACTATCCAGGAAAAGTGTTGGGAATAGAAATAGACCCAAAATTATATAAAACCCTTAAAGAAGATTTAAAGAGGTGGCCAGAAAAAGAAAGAAAAAGATTAATTTTGGTGAACGACTCTTATGCCAATCTAGATCAGATCGTTAAAAAGAAAGGATTAAAAAAGATAGCAGGAGTTTTATTTGATTTAGGAATTTCTAGTTGGCATTTAGAAAAGAGCAAAAGAGGGTTTAGTTTTTTAAAAAAAGAGCCCTTAATTATGAATTACAATCTGAAAAAGAATCCCTTGAGTGCAAAGGAAATTATAAATTCTTGGCCGATAGAAAAAATTGAAAAAAT
>CAZJJV010000034.1:0-5094 GCA_964546415.1 uncultured Candidatus Saccharibacteria bacterium | reverse complement strand
ACCTGTAAATATAAGTATAGAAGGAAATGACCAATATGTAAGAAACACGCAACCTGATAATAAACATTGTGACTGCCTGTGCTTTGATGTTGATTATAAGTGTGATAAATGAGGTAGATCTTAGAATAAATTAATATTGAATGGGGGCACCCTCTCTGAAGTAAATAAAAGGAGGATTAACAATGTATGAGATTTTGTTAGCTTGCATAATCACAGGAGGTGGATTGAGTAAAAATCATGAAGGGATAGATTGGTTTGATGATTTTGTTATAGTTACCTCTCCTTACGAAGGAACAAAGGCCCCTTCTTATCTTTATTCTACGGTAAAAGTGGAATATGATAGTTTGAATTTATATGTTAAATTTAAGTTGAATACCTACAAGGGAAGAGTTTTTGCTCAAAAGGTTACAAGGGATGATTTCAAAAAATTGCTTAAAGATGAAACATTTTTTATTTTTTTAAATCCGAATAAAAATTCAAAAGACCTCCTTGTTCTTGCAGTCAATGTCTTGAATACACAATTTGATTTTTTAAGGAAAGAAAATGCCTCAACCGGCACCCAATGGGATGCTACCTGGTACTCTGAAGTTAGAAAAACTGAGAACGGATGGGAGGGAATAATTACTATACCTTTCAATATCTATGAAAACTGGTCTGATACCATAAGATGCGCTTTCGCCCGTTATACAAGAGATTCATTGGGTGAGCAGGCAAATCTATTTGGAGGTGGGGATTATCGTTATCCATTTGATCCCGATAACTATTTAAAAATGTATGTTGGAAAGTACTCAAACTGCAAACTCAAGATTAGCCTCCTGCCGTATGCTTCTCTTGATTGGGAGAATAATACTTCCACTGGTGGGGATATTTTTTACTCTTATGGAGCATACTGGAATGGTGCTTTTTCAATAAATCCAGATTATGCAGAAGTTGAAGCAGACCCCTCCCAATTTGATTTTTCACGTGTGGGTATTTATCTCCCAGAGAAAAGGCCTTTTTTCAAAAATATCATTCAGAACTTTGAAGTGTCAGTGGGGAGTTATGGTAGGGTTTTTTACTCAAGGAAAATGGAAAAGATAAAATTTGGGCACTATGGTGCATTTAACAGTAATAATGTTGACATCTTTTCTCTCTTTTTGCAGAGTGATACAATTAATTATTTTATATCCTCTCTCCACCTGCCCTTTAAGGATTTAATGGTTAAACTTAATGGGATTTATGATGATAAGGAGGAAAAAGTGATAGTAGGTAGTATATTTTACAATAAGCATGATGAATATTATGCTTATGTTAATGGAGGGAAAGAAATAGATAGGGAGAGAGGAACATTTTATGATATAAGCGTTTCAAGAGATTATTATAAAGGGCTGAACCTGAATCTAAGGTATTCATATATAGGAGATATAGACATAAAGAGGGGATATTTTCCTTTTAAAAATATAAAAGAATATGTTTTAAACCTGAGTTATATCCTGACATCCAGAAATCGCTTTATGAAACAAATCCAGCCTCAGATATTTTATCGCAAAATACTCACCCCGGGTGATACTCTTATATGGGATTATAAATATGCCAGTGTAGAATGGATAATACCCTATACTGGTTTAGAGGCAGGATTTTCCAGACAAAAAAGGAAGTTTGGTTCAATTTATTATAACAATGAAAATAAATTTGCAGAGATTTCTCTTTATTATAAAAACCTGAGGACATCCATCGGATATTCCTTTGGGGAAAATTTTGGTGAAAACTTTGAGTCTTATTCCATTGATCTGGCAACTAAAACAATAAATGATGGATATGCAGAAGTCAGCTATTACAACTACAATGGAAAAAGTATAATTAATCTTTTCTGGACACAAAGATTTTTCAAAACCTACTTTGTAAGGGTCTTTCTTGAAAAAAACACCTTTAATTCAAGGAACAAACTTAACTTTATGTTAGAAAAGGACTTTTCCAATGTTAATTCAAGAATTTACTTTGTAATCAATACAGACTACCCCTTAACTTCAAAGTATTTCAATTTACCTCAAAAAGATGATATAAAATATGTCTTTAAAGTAAGATACAATTTTGAAATAAAATAAAAAGGAGTTAGAAAATGTTAATACTTATATTGGTGCTTTTAACTTCAGGAAATACCTATAAGATACATAAAGCTGTCCCCATGGAAAATATTAAAGAGGTGATTGTAAAGGTGGATAATGCCGATGTTTCCATACAAAAGAATGATTCCATGCATTTAGATGCGGACTTTGTGCAACATAGGTGCAGAGAGAACATTTTGAATAAATATACATTTGAGGTAGAGAGAAAAAAAGATGTAGTGTATATCAGTGTAAAAAAGAAAGACCGGGACTTTGAACTACGCAAGTGCAGTTTAAAACTTGTTCTTGAGGTGCCTTTTGTTGATGTGCTTAAGGTTAACTCACTGGCTGGAGATATAAGGGTTAAAGACTCCAGATCTGATAGCATAGAAGTAAAGACCCTGGCTGGAGATGTGTATATAAGTGATTTTAAAACAGACAATCTTGTAGTAAAGGTTTCAGCCGGGGATATCAGGATCGGGAAGAATGTGATAGTGGATAATATTTCCCTTGAGACAACAAGTGGAGATGTGTATGTTAAAAAACATTCTGAAGTTAAAAAACTTGAGATTTCGACGAAAAGCGGTGATATTGAGATAGAAGGGAGTTTGTTAAAGAAAGAAGATAAGATACTCGCAGAAGCTTCGTCAGGAGATATAAAATGCCTGTTTAAAAATATTGATAAAGGTGTAAAAATAAGCGCTTCTACAAAAAGTGGCGATATTAAATCAAGTTTTCCGGTCATTGTGAGAGATGACGAAGATTGTAATGTGATATTTAGGGCAGGAAGTGGTGATATAATAATTTCCTATTAAATTAAAATATAATGTTTAGCAGACTCTATAAGAAAAGATTTTTACTAAAGGTCCTAAAACAAGAGAGGGGTCTGATAATATATGCCCTTCTTCTAATGCTTTTGGGCACTCTGCTTCAGTTACCCATTCCATTTCTGACTAAATATATTATTGATAATATTATTCCGCAGAAGAACCTTAAGGCGATAAATATAATAGGTATAAGCCTTATTGGGTTTGTACTTCTGAAATCTTTAACTATACTTGGAGAGCACTATTCCCTTGCGAAAATCAGGAATAGAGTTCTTTTTAAGCTAAGGATGTTAATTTTTGAAAAACTCCTTTCTCTCCCTGTGAGTTACTTTTATGAATATAAGACAGGATATCTTGTCTCACGGGTTTCCCGGGATATTGAAGGGGTGAAAGGTTTACTCGCAGAGACACTTGTTCAGGGAATAGAAAATATTATGACTTTCATTGTAGGAGTGGGAGCAACTTTTTACATACATCATAAACTTGCACTATGCTCGTATGCTATACTACCTTTCTACATTTTAGCTATAAAGGGATTTAATAACACTCTCAGAAAAGAGTCCTACAATTTGAGAGAATATTATGCTAATGTTGAAAAAGTACTGACCGAACTTATAGCAAATATTGATATTTTAAAAATATTCACTGCTGAAAAATGGGGAGAGCAAAAATATGCACGTGAGGCAAAGATAGCTGTGAGACAAGACTTCAAATTGAGTATGCTTTCAATCTTAGCCAGCCTTTCTGGGCAGATTATTGCTAATATGGTCCCGATAATTCTCCTCTGGTATGGGTCTTATGAAATAGTTAATGGAAGACTTACAATAGGAGGACTTATTGCATTCAATTCATTTGTGGGGTATCTATTTGGCCCAGCAAGTGCACTTGTGAATATTAACTTCAGGATTCAAAAGGCAAAATCTGCCATTTTGAGACTTCAGGAGATACTTAATGAAAGGCATGAAGGGGAAGGTGGCAATGCTAATGTTAAAATAAAAAATGGCTTTATAGAATTCAAAAATGTATGGTTTGCTTATAAAAATGACTATGTCTTGAAAAATGTAAATTTTAAGGTAAACCCGGGAGAATTTACTGCAATAGTTGGGAGAACAGGGCATGGTAAGACTACCATCACTAAATTAATTTTAAGGCTTTATGATATTGATAGGGGAGAAATACTTATTGATGATGTGAATGTAAAAGAAATAGCAATTTATTCCCTCAGGAATCAAATAGGATATGTTCCTCAAAGTTCTATTTTATTTAGTGGGAGTATTTATGAAAATGTAAAATTAGGCAAAAAGGATGCAAAACCTGAGGAAGTGATAAGAGCTCTTAAAATGGCAGGCTGTGATTTTGTGTTCAGGTTAAAAGATGGACTTTATACTGAAGTAGGAGAAAGAGGAATTGGGCTTTCGGGTGGAGAAATACAAAGAGTTTGCCTGGCACGGGCACTTATAAGAGACCCTAAGATTCTTATACTCGATGAGGCAACAAGTAATCTTGATGAAAGGACTGAAAGAGAAATCCTTCTAAATCTTTTAGAACTAAAGGGCAAGAAAACTATCATTTTTATCACTCATCGTATTGGAAATGTAAAACTTGCTGACAGAGTATTACATATAAAGAATGGAGAAATAGTATTTGATGGGCCTTCTTATATTTATTTAAAAGATATGGACTCCCTACCCCTTGAAAAATGATGTCTCAATTCTATTCATACCAGAGGGTTTGTACTTGTTTTAGAATAAATCCAGTGGTAGTTCTTTTCCCACAAATATTAACTTCATAATCTTTATTATACAGGAAATTAAACATGCAAGACGGGATACGGGATAGACGTAGATTAAGATTCTTCGCCTTCAGCTCAGAATGACAAAGGGAAGCGACGTTAAAAGTGTATTCTATATGTCTTTCTGAGGACTCGCCCGAAGGGTGACGATGAAGAAACTCAAAACTCGGTAGAGCATACAGTGAGAATATCAAAGTTCTCTCTCCCTTGAGGGAGAGGGTTAGGGTGAGGGGGAAAATAGTAAAGCGTAGAACGTAAAGCGTGCATCGGAAATTTAGACTCTTCGCTCCGCTCAGAGTGACAATAAAGAAATCCGCTGTACGCTGTCCGCTTTATGCTGTACGAAAAATGAGATTCTTCACTTCGCTCAGAATGACAGAAGAGTAATCCG
>CAZJJV010000033.1:0-5098 GCA_964546415.1 uncultured Candidatus Saccharibacteria bacterium | reverse complement strand
AATAGTTTGGTTACGCACAGTAGCAGTTGCCCTGATTTTGTATGTTCTTTTCCCGCGCCTCTCTCTAAACCTCAAGAAGTTTGCTTTAAAATTCAAGTTAAGTCAACTTCATGTGTATTATATAATGATTGCCTTTTGGGAACTTGTAACGGTTGGAATTATCTTTTATTTACTGGAAATAAATAACCTTTCCTTAAGCGCTATCGGTCTTACCGGCAGTTTATCTCCGACAGCAATTGTATATGTGATTATCGGGGTCATTATTTCAGCAGGTCTTTATCCGTTGATTCAAGCATTTAGTAAAATTTTAGGGTGGGATATGTTCTGGCGTCGTCGCAAGGATACAGATTGGTTCCCAAGAGATGTCGAATATTTATCTACAAAAAGAGAGGTAGTTTCAATGTTTCTTATAGTAGTAATCTCTATTCCAATTTTAGAGGAAATAATTTATCGCGGATATGTTTTTACTGCTCTTTTGCAGAATTTCGACAGCATTTTTCTCGTATTTATCTTAACCTCGCTTATCTTTGCCAGTATACACTGCTTAGCTGGGCCAGGATTTATGCTTTACATCTTCTTAGGAACCTTTATACCATCTTTCTTATACTGGAAATTTGGAAGCATCTATCCTTGTATATTGCTCCACTCTCTCAATACTTTTATAGGAGAAATCATCATTCCCCTTGTAGAAAAGGAGGGAAAAATTAAACCACGGAGGCAATAAAATGTGGGTATACATAATCTGTGCTATTATTTGGATATTCTTCCTGGGCATACTGATCCCTGAAAGAAAGGGCAAACGCATTATTTCAGAAATCTACGGACACTGTGGAATGAGCTTTATCTTGAGTTCACTGGTGCTTGGTCTGGGTAAAGTAGGGACACATTACGATATCTTTCCGCTAAAAATGATTGGTTTTGCTCTTTTTATCCCAGCAGTTTTCCTTATTGTATCTCCAATCATCGCTCTTAAAGGAAGAGGTAGGCCGAAATCAAAAGATTTCACAACAACTACTTCTCTCGTGACTACAGGCATTTATCAAATTGTTCGCCATCCTATGAGCTTGGGTATGGTCATCGGGGCAATTGGATTGATGCTAACGTTTCAATCAATTTTATCCGTAATATTGGGGACAGCAGCTATCTTTTGTCTTTACATATACTCAAAAAAAGAAGATATATTCAATATTGAGCAATTCGGAGACAGTTATAAAGAATACATGAAGAAAGTTCCCATGTGGAATATTATTAAAGGATTGAAAAAATGAGGGGTTCGCAACTCTTTGTACCTTCGGTGCTTGGTCTCGGCGAAGCCGAGACTCTGATAACAGCGGATAAAAGGCTTCGGCAACTTCTTTTATCCGCAAAACGTTATGCGAATGGTGACAAAAAAGGAGATGATATAACACAAAAAAAGAAGACAATCAAGTTCGGTAGTTCATTAAGGGTGGATGAACTTACTGGATTTGATGGAAAGGAGGTATCGAATAATACCACCCGCGAAAAGGAGGTCAACATGTTAAAGAAATCAGCAATACTAATAAGCTTTGTTATTTGTATCATGTTATTAAGTGGGTGCCAGGTGTATGATACTGAAAGTCCTACGGTTTCGATAACATACCCTATGGATGGTGACTCTTTGAGCGGGGTTGTTACCATTACCGCTACTGCTGAAGACAATGAAGGTATTCTTAGAGTGGAATTCTACATTGATGATAGTCTTAAACATACTGACACGGACGAGCCATATTCCTATCAATGGAATACTTCTTTATTACCTGATAGTAGCAGCCATACAATCATGGCAAAGGCATACGACAAAGCAGAAAATGTGGGTGAATCCGATGTGATTAGTGTGATTGTAATCAGGGAAGAAATGGAATTGGAACTGGTCGGACAGCTTGTTATACCTGGTTCAAGATATGTTACTGTCTCAGGTTCTTATGCATATCTTTCAGGTGGTCCAAGCGGTGGGGACAAACTCAGGGCAATCGATATAAGTAATCCTGCTTCACCACGGGAGACATGGTCAGGTATGACGGGTCTGCAGTCTGCTCCCATGCTAATTAAAGATAGTTATCTTTATGTTCTATACTACAACAAGGGCAGAATTTTTGACATCAGCAACCCTGCTTATCCAGAATCAGTGGGTGTCTTTGACAACGGAGATACTCTGTTCCTGATGGGGGAAGGCGATATTTACGACAATTACCTCTTCACCGGTACTTATACTTACGACAAACACTATTTCGTAGTATGGGATATAAGTAATCCAACATCACCCACCCCTGTCGGCTCTTACTCCACAGGTTCAGGACAAGAGTTCATAGATGATGTAAAGGTCTCTTCAGATGGAAACTATGCTTATTTAGCTGTAGATGGATACGGCTTGAGGGTTATGGATGTATCCAACCCCGGTTCACCTTATGAGGTTGGTTCCTTTGAGTTAGGCGACGGAAGTGAAATTGAAATTTACGGTTCTTATCTCTTTCTTTCAGCAAATCCATCAGGTAGTCAAGGAATTCGTATTATAGACATCAGTAATCCTGCATCTCCTACTTTAATCGGTTCTCCTATTCCTTTAGCCGGTGATGCTTATGCTATGGCTCTATCATACCCATACCTATATCGTTGTCATGCCTGGTACTTATATGTTAACGATGTAAGTGATCCACTGTCTGCTTCTGAAATTGCAGTTTATGATGGAGGTGATACCGGACTAGACATTACTCTATCAGGAGGCTATATCTATGTTGCCTGGTTAAACCAGGGATTTGTGATACTTAGATTAAGGTAGAAACAGAGGTTAAGTCTTGCCAAGCGGTTACACAGGTGAGCATAAGCTGTTGGACTGCGGTTTCATCTAAGACGGTGTTTGTGGTAATCTTCGCTTGCCCAAATCCCACCGAGACAAAAAGAAAGTTTATTAAAGTAATAAGCTTAACCTAAAATACGGAAGGAATAAAAATGAAGAGCAAAGAAATTAAAATCATAAAGTCTGTTTTAAGCAAAGAAATCGGATGTTTATGGCCTATATTTTTTGTCAAATGTCTGATTAGGAAGAACGCTATATTCAAAAAAACTCGTTGGGCAAAAGTTAAGGGGGCTGAATCAGAATTTGTCAAACGGCTCTCCCTTGCTTCTGCTATATACTTGAAGCTTCAGGAAAAATATGGTGAAGAAAAATCCTTTAAAATTATGAGGGAAATATTGATTCCTATCGGCTGTAATGAACAATGGAATCATCTACAGTCGCTGGGCATTTCTAACGAGGAGCCAATGAAACGACTTAGGGCTTTTAATGATTTGATGGACAAAGAAGGGACGCCTCAATTTAACAAGAGGGAATATGTGGAGCAAAGTGATAACATTTGCCATTTTGTTATCACGAGATGCATTTTCAAGGATTTTTTCACTGAAGCAGGGACGCCAGAATTAACAAAACTGTTCTGTGAGGTAGATAAAGAATTCTTCCCAAAAGCTTTTCCTGATTTTAAATTTCATCGTGGAAGTTCGTGGGAAAATACCATTGCATATGGGAGAGATCACTGTGAATTTATATTTGAAAAGAAAAAATAGAAACAGCGGGCTTGGGCACTCTGCGGCGATTCGCATCTTGCCCCTGGTGGGGTCAGTTAACAGGCGAAATGTTTAAATCTAAGGATAAGGAAGTTAAAAGATGATTACTACAACTATCTTCCCTGCTCGTTACGTTCAGGGCTATAATGCCCTGAAGAGGTTGGGGATAGAAATGTCACGATTTGGCCAAAAAGGGTTTGTAATCTGCGACCCTTTTGTTTTCGACCACCTCTTACCGGATTTCCGTCAAAACATGGAGCAGGCCATAGAGATTAAAGTGGAGAGATTTGGTGGTGAATGCTCCGATGAGGAGATAGGGAGACTGGCTGACTTAGCCAGAAAGGCTGATAGTGAACTCATAGTTGGTATTGGGGGAGGCAAGACCCTGGATACAGCAAAGGTTTTTGGTTTCAGGTATGGGAGACGCATTGGCTACTTGGTTTGAGGCTGAGTCATGCAAGAAAAAATATGCCGGGAACATGACCGGTGATGTGGGTTCGATGACTGCCTATGCATTAGCCCGGCTTTGCTACGAAACTCTCCTCGAGTATGGAGTTGCTGCTAAATCGGCCTGTGAAGCTCATGCTGTAACGCCTGCTTTAGAACATATTGTGGAAGCGAATACTTTATTGAGTGGATTAGGTTTTGAGAGCGGAGGATTAGCCGCTGCCCATGCTATTCACAATGGTTTCACTGTCTTGGAACAAACTCATAAGTACTATCATGGGGAGAAAGTTGCATTTGGTACTCTATCATCCCTATTTCTTACTGATAAACCCAAGGACACCATAGACGAGGTTTACTCTTTCTGTGAATCTGTAGGTTTGCCTACCACACTTGCTGACATTGGACTTTCCGATGTTTCAGATGAAGAGCTAATGAAGGCGGCAAAGGCAGCGTGTGCGGAAGGGGAAACTATTCACAATGAGCCCATTCCTGTCACTCCTGGGATGGTTTTTTCTGCTCTCAAAGCTGCGGATGCTAAAGGTAGAAGGAGAAAAGGCATGAAATAGATCTATAGATCTCCACTTCGCCTAAAAGCCCTTATACGCTAGTGGACAAAAAGGGAAATAGAGTTATGCTCAGCGAATTTATATTAATTGCAGAATTTTCTGAATATCATTATTTGGCTGTTACTTGATTACTTGGGGAATGTATCTATTGCCATACTGTAAACCGACTCCAGCATACATTTTCGGGCGTCCACTTTTTGGGGATTTTTTTCGCTTCTAGGTGGTATATGTGCAATTTACCACGGGTTCTGCAAGTGTATCGGTAAGCAAAAAGATGCGGAAAATAGATAAAAGTGAACCAATGGCGTATAAAATGTTGTATTCCAACCTATGCAAAACCGTGGCATCGTGTCCCTAATTCCTGGGGATAATTTATATTGGTTTTATGTTACAAGATTGCTTTTTATTTTATAACAAATAGAGGTGTTATTAATGAATGAATATGATATGTTTAAAGACATTCCAATGTATTTGATGTAGTCGAAAATTGAACTTATCAATAGAGG
>CAZJJV010000032.1:3400-5130 GCA_964546415.1 uncultured Candidatus Saccharibacteria bacterium | reverse complement strand
CCAGCTCTTTTAATTTCTTTTCAATAAGCCTTTTTTCTTTCAAGGCTTTGGCTTCTTGAAAAAGCATTTCTATTTTGATTATATACCCATAACCAGCCCCGGTCAAATCTTATTCGTCGCCTTAGGTTGTTATCCCAAGAATACTGTTTACCTCAGGGACAGTCCCGGGTCTGTCCCTGGTCTGTCCCGGGTCTGTCCCTACTTATCTAGCTAATTAGTTGTCTCATACAATTCCTACTAGATAGTAAAGCCCCAGACCAAATAAAATAATAGCTGCTGCCAGATTTAAAATATTTAAAAACCTTGAAGAGGTTATCCAGATTTTCAAAGTAAAAGCAGAAACCAAAAACAATACAATTTCATCTAACATATAAAAGAAAAGGTAAATAACAACATAAAAGAGGGCTACCAATAAAGGGATTTTGGCTTCAGATAAAAAACCGGCAAACAAAACAGGCAAAACAGCAGAGCAAGGAAACTCCACAACGGTAATCACGGCAGCAAATAAAAAGATTGCTCCTGCCAAAGCCAAAATACCTGCTTTTCTCTCAAAAGCCCCTTGAAGTCTTCCTGAAAGGTTTTCAGATATTCCTCCAAACCTACAAACAGGTCCTTCTTTTTTAAATCTGAAAAATTCTCTCAAAAAATAAACCCCTCCCCCAATTCCCAAAAGGCCTATCACCAATTTCATTTCTTTTATAAGAGGGGTTAAAGCCAAAAACACTTGGTGCCAAACAAATATCAAGATTCCGTAAATGAGGCCAGTGGTAAAAATGAAAATGCTTCCCAAAATTAAAACTTTTTTTCTTGACCTAAAAGCCAACACTAGTCCCAAAATCAAAACCAAGGCCCCCAAAGAACAGATATTAAATCCGTCAAAAAAACCCAAAATTACAGCCAAAATCGGCAAAGAATAATTTGAAAGATCAACTTGGCCCAAAATAGGAAGCCTCACCTTTTCTTTAGAGGGGGATTCTTTTTTTTGAGGTTTTTCTTCAATTAAACTCAAAAGGTGGCCTTCAATATGTTTGCCAACCTCTTCGTTAAATCCCAGAAAATATTCTTTTTCAACAAAGGTGATAGGAACAAGCCCTTGTTGATTTGGAGGAACATTATAGTCTTTGTAAAGTTTTACCAAAAAATCTTTGCTCTCTTTTTCAAAAACATTATGTTTTTCAATCTCTACTTGAGGATATTTTTCTTTTACTACAGTATCTAAAAAAGCGTTTTCTTTGGCACAATGGGGGCAAACAGGACTATAAAAAAAATAAACCCTTATTTTTGAAGGTTCTTGAGATAAAGCAAAACCTGTCCCCAAAAACAACCCTATTAAAACCAAAAAAACAAAAACCTCTCTCCTCATAACTATTTATTGTGTTTCTATCTATTATAGTTTTTTTCTTTCTCTTTTCAATAAAAGCCTGACAATTTATAACACATTATCTAAAATACTTGACAGGGTTTTTGGGTTATGTTAATATTCACTCACAACTTGTACGGCTTGACAAGCCTTGACAAAATCTTTTAAAAGTGTTAAACAACAGTTAAATATCAAAAAGGAGGTACACTCCTTTTTGATTTAAAAATAGATTAGTTCTTTTAAAACAAGCAAAGGGTTGTTGCTATTGGGTTCAAACTTTTTGACTTTAAGGAGGTGCTTTATGCATAAAAAGTTTTTTGTTTTGGTGGTGGCTATTGCTTTGGTCACCGTAGGAATGGGTTTTGGGCAA
>CAZJJV010000032.1:0-3300 GCA_964546415.1 uncultured Candidatus Saccharibacteria bacterium | reverse complement strand
AAATAGCAATCAACCCTTTTGCTTGTTAAAAAAGGGAATGGTCCTAAGGGCCATTCCCCTTCTCTACCCGTAATGCAATATAATTGGATTGCGGATAGAGGAGGATAGGGCTCCTTAAAAATTTAATAAAGGAGAGGTAATTGAAATGAAAATCTTTAGAATTATCTTGTGTGCTTTCATTCTGGTTTTTTCTGTTTTAGGGTTTGGCGATGAGATTAAACTGACCAACATTACTATGCCCGGTGGAAGCGGAAACGCAACCAGAATAGGTTTGGTTCTTGGCAAAAATCTCATTGGTCCGCACAAACTGCTTTTTTCTGGCACAGCGCCCGGAAGTTCTGTTCCTGCTTTATCAAGAGAAGAAACAAACTCATCCGGAAACGGTATTGGTTCTTTTGACAGGTTGATAACTTTGTTTTCTGGAAAAATTTATTCTCCAGGAATAAGTGAACCGTTTGTCTTTGAGAACAAAACACCAGAAGAGCTTGTTCAGATGGAAGTGACCGTGTTTCCCGACATCTTAGAGCAACCCTACACCCTGTACCTTGATTTAACAATCCAGGCATCATCACATCCAAAAAACGCTGATGTTTCAGATGATGCCGGAGAATACAGGGCTGAAATCACTGTTACCTTAATCAAAATTTAAAAAGGAGGTGCAAAAAATGAAAGGTAAGAATGCATTTATTGTTGGGTTTTTCTGTTTGGTTCTTGTTATGGGTTCTCTATATGCCTTCAGGGTTACTCCTGCCCGACTTGATTTAACAATTGCCAGAGGAAAAACGGTAGAAGTTGTTCTAAATTTAATTGGCAGTAGAGGAGCCGGCAGAGAGCACCTAATGGTTTTCCCAACCGACATCTCCATGAAGAGAGACGGAAGTTTAAATTTCAGCAGGTTAGAGGGTTTTGAGTATTCGGCTGTTCCCTGGATTAAACTTGAACAAACAAGAATAACCCTTTTGGGGGGACAGAAAAAAGAGTTAAAGTTCAAAATTTCTGTTCCCAGGAGAGCAAAACCAGGCGAGTATTACGCAGTGATTATGGTTGAGCCGACAGAGTTTACAAATGTTAGAACGAAAGATAAGCCGTTTATGATTAAAATGAAATCAA
This sequence comes from uncultured Candidatus Saccharibacteria bacterium, assembly GCA_964546415.1. Classification (GTDB taxonomy): domain Bacteria; phylum Patescibacteriota; class Minisyncoccia; order Minisyncoccales; family CAZJJV01; genus CAZJJV01. Next base: position 2,190 of record CAZJJV010000032.1, on the reverse strand, counting down.
GAATTGCTGTTGTTTTGGTAATTAATGTTCCTGGTAGAATCTATGAAAAGAAAGGAGAGGTTGTTTTAGCGAAAGTTGACGAAACCAACGGAAAAATCAAGATCACTTCAACTTTTCGCAATGCCGGAAATATTCATCTTGATGTCAGTGGAACCGCTATCATCAGAAGTAAAGACGGCAGAACAAGTTTTGGCCAGGTAGCATTGATGGCAAAGGGAAGTCAGAGAAAAAAGGCTTTTGTCTTTCCAGGAAACCTAAGGGACTTTGTTGGTGTTCTTGAGAGACCATTACCTAGGGGCGAATATGTTGTAGAGGTTGCTTTTGACTATGGCCACAAGTTCAAGAGGGCTAAATTGGGTTCTAGTTTTTCTATCACCCGTCAGGTTAAGATTGATGAAAGCAAAATGGAGTTCCTTTTGGTAAAACCTTCCACAATTGAACTTGAGGTTCCGAGTGGTGCTCTTAGAACCAAGGTCATCAGAGTGGTTAACACAGACTACCGTTCAATAAGCGTTTCTGTTGTCTCTGAAAATGGTTGGATTAAGGTTTCTCCCACAAGTTTTGTTCTCAAGCCGGGGCAGAGCAAAAATCTAAAAGCAGTATTATCAATCACCGACGACAAGAAAGAAAGAAAAGCCGGCAAGATCGTTTTAAGGTCAGACAGAGGAAAACCTACTGAAATTAAGGTATTGGTTTGTAAACCCGGTAAAATGCCCAAGAAAGAAAAAATTAAAAAAGGAGGTGTATTATGAAATTATGGGCAAAAGGGGTAAAATGTTTCCTTGCTTTATTTGTTGTAATTTTATTTATTTCTGGTTGTGCGGTTCAGAGGTTTAAACCGATTGAGGTTCCGGTAAAACCGAAACCTACGCTTACCCAAGAAGAGATTAAAGAACTAGAACAAGCAGAAATAAAGAAAGCGGACGAAGAAGCCATTGCTTTGGCTAAAATGGAAAGCGAAAGATTAGCCAAGCAACCCAAGGTTTCAAATGTATTTGTTGAAGCAGATATTAGAAGTGTTTTGATGGACATAGCCACCCAGACAGGAATAAACATAATTCCTGATGAGACAGTTGAAGGAACCGTTTCTCTTGAACTTAAAGATGTTCCCCTAGAAACAGCGTTAAGAATGGTTTTGTTCCCAGGCGGTTATAGCTTCAGGTATGTAAAAGAAGGAAATTACTATATCGTTGGTTCTGCAGTTCCGGAAAATCCAAGTTTTGAAAACCTAAGTGTCACCAAAACCATTAAGACAAACATCGAAGCCGAAAAGGTGCTTGAAAGATTGCCAAAGTACTTTAAGCCCTATGTCGCAGCAAACAGAGAAAAGGGAAACATTATTACCCTAAGTGGTCCGCCAAAAATCGTTCAAAGAATTGAAAGAGACATCAAGCAAATTGACAGACCGAGAAGACAGATAGAAATTGGCGTAAACTTTGTTGTTATTCAGTGGGAAAAGGGAACGAATCTCGGTGTAAGTTGGGGAGACATTGATTTGAGTGTTGCTTCCAAGGGTAGCTTTGCCAAGGGACTAGAAGCAGCATACAGCTCAGATGTTATTGCTGGCTTAATGAATGTGGTTAAGATGAGAGACAAGAAAGCAAAAGTGCGCATAGAGGCTCAGCCCAGGATAGTAGTGGCTGATGGTGAACCTGCTGAAATCAAGTTAACCGAAGAACACTTGTTCTTAATTATGGCTGGCGGTGGTGCCTATTATTCCTATTTCACCACAAAGGAAGTAGAGGTTGGAATGAAATTGAATGTTTGTCCCTTCCTAACTCGAGACGGAGAAATAAGTATGAAGATAGAGCCGGAAATCAGCGACATAATTGGAGAAAGAGAGTTCAAGGTTGGAGAAAAAACAGCCTCGCAGAAATTACCCATAATTGCCCGCAGAAAAGAAACCACTAATGTTAAAATCAAAAACGGAGAAACTGTTGTGATTGGCGGATTGTTGATGCACACCAAAAAAGAAACAGAAGAAGGAATACCTATTCTTTCAAACTTTCCACTATTAAATATCTTTTTCAAAGGAAAGCAGAAAGTTGACAAAGATGTGGAACTAGTAATACTTATCACTCCAAGGGTCATAAAGTAAGGAGGAAACTGAACCCAAAGAGGAAGTGTAAAAACACTTCCTCTTTTTTATTAAGTAAAATTAAATCCCTGTTTTTGAAACCCCAAAAAATC
>CAZJJV010000031.1:2558-5466 GCA_964546415.1 uncultured Candidatus Saccharibacteria bacterium | reverse complement strand
GATGCCAACTGGGGCTATGCAGGGACATATGAGGGATGTATTTTGAGGTATGAAAGGAGGAAGTAAAACATGAGAAGAATCATAACCATTATCATATCTGTGATTCTTCTTAACGTTCAACTTTTAGCTTTTCAAACGAAAATAATTTATCAGAAAGGACAGAAAATTAAGATAGTATCCGGAGAAATAGTAGCAATTATTGACACCACCTATTCAGCAGGAGAGGTGAGAGCCATCTTCTCGAAGAGTGGATTTAGCATTGTGGATTCGATTCCCCAACTCAAAGCCTATCTTTTAAAGATTCCTCCAGAAAAAGATGAAAAGCAATGTGTTGAAGATTTATCATGGCTTCCATTTGTCAAGAAAGCGGAGTATAATTTTGTTAGCAAATCTCTCTTTGTCCCCAATGATCCTATGTATGGAAGTCAGTGGGGACTTCATAAAATTACTGCCCAGCATACATGGAGCATAAGCCGAGGATCATCAAATATAAAGTTAGGTATAATGGATAGTGGCTTACCCATGAGTGATGGTTACTCTGTGGATCATCCAGATATGAATAACGGTTTGTTACCTGACAAACTTTTGAGAGGAAGATATATCCCCGGTATAGATTTTACTGATGAGGGAGACAACACGATTCAGGATTTGGGAGGGCATGGTACCCATGTAGCCGGTATAGCGGGGGCACTTTCTAATAACTATGAGGGAGTAACCGGTATAGATCACAATTGTAAAGTTTACATGGATCAAGTCTTTATTCCTGTTGATATAGGTATTGCGATAGGAAGCGACTTTTGGAGTACTAAGGCTATGATTGACATAGTAAATCAAGGAGGAAAGGTTATTAATTATAGTGGAGGAGGGTCTTCATACAGCTATTTGGAAGAATTAGGGGTAAAATACCTGAAAGACAATGGAGTTCTTTTCTGTGTAGGTGCAGGTAACTCTGGGTATGGGGGGTTACTTTGGCCTGCTAAATTTGCATCTCTGTATCAGAACGTTATTTCAGTGGGTGCAACCGATAGTACTGATCATTGGGCAGAATGGCCAGAAGTTAACCAGGCTTCTTCAGTGGGGCCTGAGCTATGTGTTTCAGCACCTGGTGATAACATACTTTCAACACTTCCTCATTATCCCTGGTTAGACTCAACAAATACCTTTAATTACGGAAGTCACAGTGGCACGTCTATGGCCACCCCTTTTGTCTCTGGACTTGCTACACTTATTCTTTCTGTGAATCCCGGACTAACTCCTGCTCAGATTAGGGCTGTCATAGAACAAACTGCAGATGATGTGGAGCTGCCAGGATGGGACAGCTTAACTGGCTGGGGAAGAATAAATGCATATAGAGCTCTGTTGGCAGCTAAAGGTGATATTCCCGTCGCAATGCCAGTAGAGAACGCTCAGATATATTCTTCTTCTAATGTGCTTCAGCTAAAGTGGGAAATACCCAACAATTATCCTTTTAGCGGCGCGATAATTTTGAGAAAAGAAACACCTTTTACTCCTGTGGAAAGGCCAAGGGATGGAGTCTTTTATTCAGTAGGTGATCGTATAGGAGAAGCAGTAGTAGTATATAATGGTAATGAAAACAGTTTCAGTGATTATGGTGTAATAAATGGAAACAAATATTATTATGCTATCTTTGCATATTTGCGGAATGGAAAAAAGAATATTAAATATACTACTGTGCCAGCATATGTGAATGGTCATGTTTTCCACTTACAAACAGATGAGATATCAGCCACTCGTTATCCAGGTTCAAAACTCGCATGGAGCAGTGATGGGAAGTTACATATGGTATATGAGACAAACGGTGAGATTTATTACACATTTCCCGAAGACACCGGTAAAACGTGGGCACGGGAAGATGCAATATCCGGTACCTCAGATTCAATCATCTCTATGAACCCTAATATTATAGTAGATAACAATGATAATATCATTTGTATGTGGCAGGTTCAAGATCACATTTTGTGGCGAATAAAGAAGAATGGAGAAGAAAGCTGGGGTAAAATTGGTTTTTTCACTGATGCTGCTAAAGGATTTCTCCTGAAAAATGGAAATCAAAGGACAGTCTATGCTTTTATTTTCTTTTCAATTTCCCATTCACCGAAGTTAGCTACAGCAGACACTTTCCAAATATTTGTTTACAAGTTAGAAAGTGACTCATGGGAGTTTGTAGACACAATTCCTCAAATCAAACTAATTACAAACGATATAAGGTGGAATACTTTCGATTATGATGCAGTGCTTTCTCATGGAGATTCTATAATTGCGATTGCCTTTACACGTGGAGATACTCTGTTTTATGCAAAGGGAACTTTAACTCTTGCTGGAACATGGAACTGGAGTATAGAACAAATAGGAACCGAGTTTACATTCTCTTTATGTATTACAGAGTATGAAAGTAATTTTCATGCATTTTTATCAAGAAACGGAGAAATATGGGATATTAATTTAGATACTGGTGCACAATTACGGTTATCCTCTAATGCGTCAAGTATATCACCTGCAGCTCCAGACTCTAATGTGGTGCTCTGGATGGCTGGAGATGGATTACATAAAATTTGCGTTTCCTATAGAGATGGATTATGTTGGACAAAAGAGGTTGTAATTACGCAGGGTAACGAGAATGCTTTATATCCTAATGCAATTCGGATACCCTTTTCTCCCCAGATTGCGTATATTTATACGGAGGGAGACGGTGCTCCATATAACATAAAGGTAGGCATTCTCAATGAAAACTTCTTTATAAGAGAAGCGCGAGCCATTTTGCAAGAAGACAATTCTGTGCGGCTCGAATGGAAATGTAATGTACCGCCTACTACAGAATTTGAGATTCAACGGAAAAAAGCTGGAAGTGGATGGGTCAGTATTTATACAGGCACATGCAGTTTTTCAG
>CAZJJV010000031.1:0-2458 GCA_964546415.1 uncultured Candidatus Saccharibacteria bacterium | reverse complement strand
CAGGCACATGCAGTTTTTCAGATGGTCTTTTCTCTTATGTAGACAATCCTTCTCTTTTTACAGACTATCTTTATAGAGTAAGAGTAATAAGTGATGCCGGGAATGGTCTTTGGTCAGAAGAAGTCAGTCTTTTGATGGTTCCTTATTTGAGGGTAACTTGTAGCAATTCAACTGCCTTTAACAATACCAGGAAGTTAGTTAGAGATGATCTTGGGAGGCTCTATTATGTCCAAATGCAGGCAAATGGGTTCTTTTTGTCGATAATGTACTCAAATACTCACGGAGAAACATGGGATATTCTCAAAACCATTGTCTGTGAACATCTTGCCCGAGAACCTTCTATTGGGATAGTTAAGTATAATGATACCGAGCACCTTGTAATTACTTATGTAGACTCCAATAATGCCTTGAGATACTATAGATATCATCCTCTTACTCAGGATACAGGAAAGATAATTGTTCCAGGGAATGTTATTACTTATTCTATGAGTACATCTGGAGGGTACATTTATGTGGTCTGGCAGGGGGCAGATTCCACGTTATTTGGAAAGAGGTTTAAGTATAACGACATTAATGATACTACTACGTGGTTTATTGGTTATGGAGTAAGCCCATCCATATATGCTGGATCTTCCGGTGAAATTGTAATCGCATGGCAAGAAGGAAACGAAATAAAAGTAAGGAAAATACTCAATGGTAATCTGCAGCCTATTTATTTAGCTGGGACAGGGAAATTCCCTTCAGTAGTAGTTTCAGATGAGCACATAAAGGTTGTATATCAGGATGCTGGTAATATAGTGTATAGAGAAGCTATTGGAACTGAGTGGTCAGATCCCAAGATTTTAGACCAAGGAGTTACCGATGATGCATACCCCCAAATAACCTTAACTTCTACTTTTAGCGCTATCACATGGGTTAAAGATGGTAGTGCCTATGTAATGTTCGTGCCCCCATATAGTCTCCATCAGGTTGGTTTTCTCTACAATCCAAAATATCCACAAATTGTGGCTTGGTGTAAGAATGATAGTGCATATGCTGGCATTTTCTATTCAACCGATAGCAGCTATGTACCTTTCAGGAGAGTTGGAATCATAGGAAATTTTGTGGTTCCTGAAAATAAACTATTGGGCGATAGTTCAGTCCCCGATTCCTTTCACGTTATACTAAACAATTTCGTCTCCAATCAATTTATTGACCTTCCGTTGCTAATTCCTGAGAGAGGAATTATTCGAGTAAATATATACGATGTGACGGGAAGGAGGATAACGAATGTTAATGAAATGTTTAGTCCCGGTCTCTATAAATACAAGATTCCTTTGGATATACAAGAGGGAGTATATTTTATAGAAATAGAATACAAAAATAAGAGGAAAACAGAAAAAATTGTCAAAATTGAATGAGAAAAGGTATTCTGTAGAATTTTTCTTTTGACGTACTTTTAATTGATTTAGTAGTCTATCTTGAGGAAATAGAGGCTGTAGAGAACGTATTGATTACTACACTTTAAATTGGTTTGTTTGATATATGTTTTCGAAAAATGGTATATTGCTTAATTTTTATGTGTCATTTGGTCACGCTATGATTTTTTAATAGATTTTTATAAGTGACGCAGCCTTATTTCCTCAGAATTATTTCTAAGCGAAATAATTAATTTTTCATTATGGGTTAACCCCTTTTTGTCGTGGGTATTTTAGAGTTTATTATGCAATTTCACTATGGTTTTATTGATTTTTACAATATCAAGTCTTTTCTTGAATTCAAGGAGTACCCTTGAACAAAGGCTCTTCTGTTACTCTCTGGTAAGGTGTTTTAGTTTCATAAATCCTGTATTTTTCTCTTACTTTTTCTTTGCTATTAACCTCATTGTGGGAATAAAGAATATTGTGCCTCAACTCGATGTAACAACTTATATACCACCTGATATTATCCGAAGTTTCAGGAGTATTTTTGCAATTTTTATGGTATAATTTTTCCTCTCCTTCTTGAGGCAAAAGATTTTGTTATGTCTACTTTCAAAATGATGTTCTTTTTCCGTATTATGGTTCTATTGTGCGAGTTCAAAAGGTGTATGATGTATTTTCTTGAGTATCCTGTAACATCTTGCAGGTCGTTGAGTATGAGTGTCTTCTCTTTCCTTGGGCTTTCTTATACAGTTTCTGGTTAAAGGAAATTATGCTTTTCTTCTGTTTTGCGTTAAGATTATAATATGGTATGATAGCGTTCATGGGGAGCTCCTCCTTTTTGTTAGTATAATAATTTACTTTATCTTCTCCGGAGCTCCCCTCCTTTTTATTTTCTCCACACCTCTTCTTTTTCTGAGGAAACAATACCCACTTCGGTAAGATTATTTTTGAGGAATAGCGTTTCCTTGTTTTTCTCACCAATAATAGATTATAATTAATGTATGGCAATTTCAAAGCGTTTGCTGGAAATAATAGTTTGTCCCATATGTAAGGGT
>CAZJJV010000030.1:0-5562 GCA_964546415.1 uncultured Candidatus Saccharibacteria bacterium | reverse complement strand
AGAATTTCTTACAAAAAACAAAGGAGAGTTAAACGACTGAGATGCAAAAAATAAAGATAGATGAGAATGTTAAATCTCTTTTTGAGTCAGGCCTTCATTTGTGCTTTATGGTTTAATTCTTTCGGAGTATTCAGGTCTTCTGGTTATATTTATTGGAATAGGTTTTAAGTTCAGCATTTCAGAAATATGTGCTAAGTTAAACGGCATCATTTCTTTTTTCTCCACGGTGGTTTAATACCTTTGATAACCTCCCCTGTTGTAAACCCATTAGCAACAAGTTGTGCTTGTTCTTCAAGCCATTTCTCAATTCCCACCTCCTTTATCCTCTCAAGATTCTCAAATTCCATTTATTATAACGTTTTGTTATCCATTCTAACTTTTCACAGGGAAATTCACTGCATTCCGCACATGAAGTAAAACCTTTCCTCCGGCAACATTTTCTAATATTGCACCAGGGATTTCCCCCTCAAGCTCCACACCCCTCACATTTCTAATTCTTTAAACGACTTAAAAATTTGCTGAATTCAGAATAATCTCCCAACCAGTCAAATACTGTTACTATTTTCCGAAACTTCTCTTTGTTTAAAACCTCTCTCAATTCAATTGCTTTTTGTCTAATTGTTCCACGATAAATAAAGCAAGCGCCACAGTAAATACCACAACAACCAACAAGATTTTTATTTACCTTTTCCCTCACCTCGCTGTGCTTCCTGGACATATAAACCTCATCTTACATTTTCACAGGATTTTTTATGGACTAAAAAGTTTACACCACTGGAAGCAATCACAAAGTAAACCACAAAAAAACAAGTTTTGTCCGATAGCACTTATTGGAGGATATTTTCTACTCCCTCATCGTATAGTTTATGTTCCATATTTATAAACTCAAACCTCCTTTCTTAAATGTTTTATTTCCAGATTCATATTATAAACCTCCTTTTTAAATGTTTCATCTCCAGCCACCATGATAGTGGTTTTAAGCTTTGTGAAGTGCGAAGCATGTGTGCAAACGGAGTGAACCGTGTAATGTACGTTGAATGTTTCCAATAAGGGCAAAATTGCAAAGCAATCGCAAAGTTCAGACCACCGCCAAATATAAATACTCTGTTTTTTCTCATTTCTTGGTTATCTTTTCCAACTGTAATTCCAATTTTTCCACATTAAATGGGTTTCCATGAGCAGGATAAATTATCTTTGCCCCATATCTTATTAACTTATCCCAGCTTTTAAATACATCTTCGTAGTTCTCTGCATAAATCGGACGATACTTAATATGGCATATATTCAAAAAGTTCACAGCAGCATCACCAACAATAGCGCTTCCATCAGAGAGTAGAACTGAAATTGAGTCACTTGTGTGCCCCGGTGTATGCAATATTTTACCTTCAATATCTATTTCCTTCAACACTTCGTCGTCATCGCTTTCTATAACGATATCAGTATTCTTTATCTTGATGGGGGGATAAGTAAAAGTTCGGGATATGAACATCGAATGGAAATAATTCAGCATTTTTACGCAAAAGTTCAAATTTCTCCCTTTTTTATCCACAAATGGGTTTATGGATATTCCTTTTTCCAACAAGGGCACAGCATTTTTATGGGCTATCAATCTCGCTTCTGTCTCTTTTATCAATTGAGCGCCAAAACCTGCATGGTCATCATGATAGTGGGTTAAAAGAAGATATTTTATTTCAGAAAGTTCAATGCCAATCTTTTTTAACTTTTTCACAAATAAGTATATTTTTCAGGATAACTTGTGTCAATTAAGAGATATCCATCTTTTGCTTCTAATAAAAAGCAGGTAGTAGGAAACAAAGTAATGTATTTGATTTTGTCCATGTTTCTCCCTCTCTCTTTAAATTAAAATTATCTCCTAAATTTTTTGCCAATTTCAATACATTTATTCTCCAATTTTTCCCTTTTACCTTTATAATTTAAAAACCGTGAATCTGTGAAGATTACTTTTGCTATTACTTTCGCTTTTATTTTTCTCGTGTAGTTTTTCACAGCCCGAATTGCTCCTCTACTTTCATCCATCAAAAAGTTAAATGGAAATGGCGTTGTGCATGCAGTAATCAATATTACTTTCTTGCCCCTCATTTCTTTTCGGGGCCCAAACCCAAGAGGGAGTCTTTTCCCAAATAAAACCTTTCCCTCCCCATAATGCATTGCCAGACCGTATTGTCTATCAAAAAAGGGGTTCATTATGCCCGGAACATTTGACCAATACGTTGGTGCAGCAAGAACAAGAACATCGGCGTTTTTTACCTTTTCAAAAAGTATGTTAAAGTCATCTTTTAGTACACACTTCCCCTTGGTTTCACACATCCAACAGCCACGGCAATAGTCAATTTTGTAGTGGTATAAATTCACAAATTCAGTTGTATGTCCTGCTTCGTTTGCCCCTTCAAGGACCTTTTGGGCAAGACTACTTACAAGTCCTTTCTTCCTTGCAGTTGCTACAATGGCTAATACCGAAAGCGGTGGCTTTTTTTTATTTTCTTCACCTGCTTCTGTGAAAGCCATCCAGCTAACCCCGTAGAGATTCGTTTAAAGGTAGGCAATTCTCTAATATGTTCCTTTAATTTGCCCAAATCATCTCCACATCCTGCATCCTCAACGATATACAAATCCTGTGCACTTTTAGAACCCTGTAGTGAAAAATCAATATCAAGCTTTTCATTGCTTTTATTTCTGCTGAAATTGAGGCGACTTTTTATCAGTTTATTATGGAGTTTCTTATCATATGTGGCATCAAGCATTATCCATTTATTATTAAGTTTAATCTCTGCGTAAGTATGAATGAATTTTTCAGGCCAGAATCTATAAACTAGCGGATGAAGAATATTCTTTAATCCTCCCTTTCTTATCCACACAAAATGGTACCTTGCAGGTATTCCGGCTAATTTCATCATCTCTACCATTACCATTGCTTTATGATAACACGCTCCAGCCTTCCGCTTTAAAATTTTCCCAACATCAGGAAAATCCACATAGATATCAAATTTTATTTCGTCTCTAACAAAATTAAAAATGGCCTTGGCTTTCTTTTCTGGCCTTTTCTCATTATTTATAATTTCTTTTACAGTATCATCCAACATTTTCATTTCCTCCAAACACAAATTCACAATGATCTTTCCCATAGGCAATCGTGTTCTCCCATAAGCCATTGCGATGAAATTTAAGCTCTGGAAATGCTTTAGGGAAGAACTCCCTGTCCACTTCACAAAAGAGTTTAGTCAATTTTGGTGTTCCTGCTTCTGTGAAAAAATCCTTGAAAACGCATCTCTTAATAACAAAATGGCGTATATTTTCATCCTGTCTTATGTGTTCTCGTTTGTTGAATTTTGGAGTACCTTTTTCATCCATTAAATCATTAAATGCTATTAGTTTTTCCATAGGAGTTTTGCTTCCAAGATTCAATGATTTCAGGTGATTCCACTGCTCGTCGCATCCGATAGGAACCAGCATTTTACTTATAATTTCGAAGGCTTTGTTTTTATCAAATCTATTTTGAAGTTCCAGGTATATTGCGGAAGCTAAAGAAAAGCGTTTAACGAATTTTACCTCATCATTTTTCTTCCCTACCCAATGAGTTTTGTTAAAAATACTCCTGTTTTTAATCATACATTTAAGTAAAAATACTGGCCATGTCCGACCAATCTCTTTGCTTAAAACAGACCTTAGGATTTTAATTTCTTTGATCTTCATTTTTATTCTCCTCCTTTTTGCAATCTTACCTGAATCTTTTCATCTGTCAATTCCCTTATTTGTGTCTTTTAAAATCCGCCTGGCACTTATTGAATTTGTCATCTGAATTTTTTGAACAACTTCTATGGCTTTTTTATAAGCAAATTTAGTATAGGTAAAAAGATTTTGGCATATTTGATCACAAACTTCCCAACAATCAAAATCACTTACCCATTTTCCCATCTGGTTTTCAGTTATAAAATCTGGCTCATCAACCATAATATAGAAATTCCCATTTTTTAATACCTGCTTTAAAAATTACTATTTATTTTTTATAACCATTTTTATGCATAATAGATAGCCAGCATAAAATGAAAACCAGAATGCATTCCAAGCCCTGCTCCTAAGTTTTTCGTTTTCCATAAAGTAAGACCAAATAAAAGACCTGCAGAAAATGCAATAAAGACCCCGGTTAAACTGGGAGATATAAAAAGTGAGCCAGACCAAATGAAAGCCATGCACTTAAAAAGGATATTTTAATACCTAATTTTCGTTCCATCATTTTTTGAATCAATCCAAATGTTGAAATCTGCTGAGCAAGGACATCCATAAAAGCAGTAATTATAGCAAGCAATTTTAAAGTATAACTTTTTGAACCGCCTGGAAAATATCCTTTGATCATTATCCATAGAATAACAACAAAGAAAAAACCGATGAAAAAATATTTCCAGAAATTCTTTCCTCCAATTCCAATATTTTTAAAAGAAAATTTTCTCAACTTTATCCATATAAATATTATCAGAACTACAGCCACTGCCCTAAGAAGTCTTATCAACCATCTTTCAGGTGTTCCCAGAGCAACACCTGTGAAAAGGAAACGGGGCGAAAAGATTCTGATTCCCCACCAGGTAATTATGTGAAGCAATGCCACTTCATATAAAAAAAGCTTTTTCCTAATCATTTATACCCCTGAATATCCTCCTCAACAAAGTTTTCATCTTCACTCGAAGCCTTTTTCCCTTCTATCGTAAAAAATTTTTCCTTCCTCAATTTCAATAATTTCTGGTGTAGTTTGTGCTGTGTAATGTATCGTATTTTTTTCTCAGGTCTAATTTTGTTGTCATAATTTTCTATCACCTCCATATTTATATATTTTTAAAGGCACACTCAAGTATTTCCCTTTTATCTGCTGTTATACGCTGTTGCAATATCAATGTATTCCTTGCTCGGTCCAAAATTCGCAAACGTCCCCCTCGTCGTTTATCAACTTTGATGACACATACCCAAATTTTAAAAGAACCTTTCTCCCTTCATATCTCCAAGACCAACTGCACCAAGTCTTAGCTTCTAATATCCATTTTTCTCCATATGCTCTTTCAATTATTACTTTATCCCCATCGAAATCTTTTATAATTATCGCTTCCTCCAAATCACCAATGGTTTTCAGTCGAGGTTGCATAAGAATCACCACTTTAGCTTCGGACTTACCTTTTTGAAACGCAATATTCAATGCGTCTTTTAGCCACTGACTTAAATTCTGTAACTCTTCCTTTGTCAGTTTTTGAAGCCCACAAGATTTAAAAGTTTGTGTGTCCATAAGCTCTTCTATTAAATTTTTTGATTCTTTTACCCCTTGAGCAGTAATAACAGTTGGCAAGGAAATAACGAAAATTATTATGCAGATTATACAAAAATTTGCTTATTCATCGTTTAACCTCCTATAACTGCAATTGCGTATAACTTATTCATATACGCATTGCGGATATCATACCAATTCAGGAGTATATGCGCAGTATTACAGATATACATACTTCTATTATGTGTACTCATTCTTCCTCCTCCTTTAAAATGCTATCAAGAGGATTTTTTATG
>CAZJJV010000029.1:0-5929 GCA_964546415.1 uncultured Candidatus Saccharibacteria bacterium | reverse complement strand
TCCCGGATGCTACCATACCTACTACTATGGAGGTGGTGGATGAGGAAGACTGAACCAGAGAAGTTGCAAGAATGCCAATAGAGAGACCAACAAGCGGATTGGAGGTATTGGTAATTAGAGCCTGAGCGAAACCGGAGCCAAAAAGCTTAAATGCACCGGAGAGAAGCTCAATACTAACAAAAAAAGAATAGAGCGAAATTAAAAATATTAAGAGATACATATCTAATTATAAGTAGTTTGAATTGTTTTTTCAAAGGGAAAAATAAGGCGGTAAGACACCGTTTTAACATTTTTCTGCATTAGTGGTAGTCTGTAATGATAAGAGATAATTTTGTTAAGTAGTTTCAAAATTGAATTAGGATATCACCTAAGCTATAATTTTCACTCTATTTATGAAGGTAAAATTGATTTAAGCAGGCATTTTATAGCTTTTGCAGCTACATTATAATTTTGTTATTCAAAAACAGAGATTTGAAGAGGAAAATTCATGAATGTTAAAATAGGTTTAAGTTGCAACTTGATTTATAAATTAAAAAGCAATGTAGATAATATTGTAATAGTCCCACAGGCGAAGAAGGGTGCCGCGATTGAAGTGAACCATGCCACTTTTGACCTATTACATTTTCTCGTATCTCCAAAACCAATAAATGAAGTTTTTTCCTGGGGGTCTAAGAAAGGCTTAAGTGAAGAGGTTATTCAGAATACCTTACAATTACTTTTAAAAGCCGATATCTTAACTTATTCTGATAATGACAGGAATATAAAGTTTGAAATTAAAGAAGCTGAAAGAAAAATTTCATCTAAGCTGATAAATTTTCTTTTTGTATTGATTTCAGGATTGTCAATATGGATTCTCTACTTCCTATTTTCACACTTTCAATACCTTTCTGTAAAGAGATATTGGACGCGAGTGGATATTTTTTTAGCGATTCTAATAATTTTTATATCTGGCATATTTCACGAATTTTTCCACTGGATTATTTCTTACACCTTTACAGGTATTAAACCTTTTCTAAGATTTGGATTTAAAAAAGCTTCACTTATTCCACGATTTATGGTGGATTTAAAAAATAGTTATCTTCTTGATAGAAAAGCAGCTATATTATGTGTTATTGTTGGTCCTTTTGGGGATCTTGTTGCATTACTCATTGTTATGTTGCTGGTGATAAAATTTAAAGAACCATATTTTATGTGCGCTTTTATAGCTCAATTCTTTGTGACACTTTATAATATTCTTCCAGCAAAAACTACAGATGGTGGAATGATCCTAGAAATACTGGGAGTAAAAAGTAATATAAGACGATTTTTTGCAGTATGTACGCCTTTGGTTTACTGGGGAGGATTATTTGTTGCATTAGCACTTTATAGTTTTGTTGTTTTTCTGCAGACTCTTAAAATATTCCTGCTTATCTTTCTGATTTTCTTTTTGTATCATTTCTTTTATCACTTTGTCAAGAATTTTTTAAGACACAAAGAAGCAAAAGGAGGTATAAAATGAATTTGCCAATTATCTTAGTCCTATTTTCCTTGACTTTAAAAGGTGTACTTTATCCTGATACTAGCTTGAAAAAATGGGTAGCAGTAAATTTAAAATATGATGAGAAAGGCAAATTTGAGATTAAGAGAGCAAAGAAGGTGAAGGAAGATACCTTATATGTTCTCCCTCTGATTCCTGATTTTACAGCTTGGTTGGAAGGAAGTCCTGGAGGGAATGTATGGGTACTGGAGTTTACACAAAAACGCCAGAGGCAGTCACTTTTCTCTCATTTAAGATATGGATTTTGGCCTGTTACTGCAGTTAAGAGATGGGGGTTTCTGATTTATGACTCTACACAGTTTATTACTCCTTATGAACTTGAAAAATGGAATCCCTATGTTTTTGAAAAAGTAGAGTTGAAAGGTCATGGGAAAGTGAATACTCCCTTTATCATAATCCCCTTGAGTAAAAAAATGCCTCAACCAGAGGTTGTTTGTGAAGTCAGGAAGTTTATTGAAAAAATGCATAGAGAAAATAAGGTGATTGTAGGTTGGGCATTATGGGATTTTGATACTTCTTTGTTAAAAGAGTGGCAAATAGATATTTTAGTTGGAAAAAGCAAGGGTTTAAAGATAGATGAGTTTTATATTATACCTTTTGATCTCACTCCTTTGAAACTGCCTGATGATAATTTATCTCCTTTTATTCGAGTATCACTTCGTGCAGATTATAGCTTCTTAAAAAGAAAATTCGAATCTAATACATTGCGGGGACTTGCTGTGCCAGAGGAAGACTGGCCCTTATCAAATAAATCACTGTTCGGTAGTTTTGCTGGTTTTCCTGGACGCTGGTTTGGACATGCTGCACTTTATATCTGGGAAAAATGGACCAAAAAGTATGGTGTATGGAATGCACTCAAAGCCGCGCTCAAAGGCTATAGAATTTTAAATATTCCTGTACAGGGTTTTGCTCTTTATGAACAGGACCCCTTAAGCTCCGTTGAAGTGATGAAAAACCCAGTGGCAGTCCTGTTTGAAGGTAAAGAATATTTACCCTCAGTTTTAAGGTATTTTAGTGATTCGCTTCCATATGGAGACCTGCCCCTTGGGAAACCATCCATTATCATAGAAAATTTTGATGATACTTTAACTTTATGGGGTGATAGCTGGAAAGGTGGTCCCTTCTCCATGTGGAAAACAGGAAAATTTGAAGGTTCATGTATTTATGATTCTGCAATAACCTATAACAACTTATGGGCTTCAGGCCAGGTTCTCAGAGTATCAAATTCTTATACCGGATATGATCTTTCGATGTATGATGCTATTAAGATAGAGCCAGTGTCTACCAAAGAAAGAGTAAAAGTTATGCTAATTTCGTCTTATTCAAATGATGGTCCACAAAAAGTAATTATGCCTTCCAGTAGGAAATGTATACTTGAACTTTCACCTCCTTATTCTTATGGAGTTATAGGAATTGATTTTTCACTGGTTGCTCCAGCGATAAATAATACACTCTGCTTGGGAAAGGTTGAACTAATTGAA
This sequence comes from uncultured Candidatus Saccharibacteria bacterium, assembly GCA_964546415.1. Taxonomy (GTDB): domain Bacteria; phylum Patescibacteriota; class Minisyncoccia; order Minisyncoccales; family CAZJJV01; genus CAZJJV01. The sequence goes on along the minus strand of CAZJJV010000029.1, from coordinate 2,911 downwards.
GGGAAGGAGTTTAGAGAAAAATTTGCTGATGCAATATTCCGTCACATAGAAGTCGCCAGAATGATAGGAGATACTTCAGAACTGTTAAATATAGTAAAATTTTTGAATAATTACATAAAGTTAAACAATATAAAGGGCACAAAGTTAAACTATATTGCTGCATATGGGGTTTATAGAACAGTCCCGTTAATTGAAGAGAATAGACTAAATATATTAAAAATGGGGCTGGAATTTTTAGAAGGCGATTCAACAATTGAGGGAGACATTCTCCGTTTTGCTATACTGGGATATATGAGTGGATTGGCACCTTTACAGGCTTTTAAATACGGTAAGTTAATGAATACATTAAAGGAGAAACTCCTCTACTCTCAAAATCCAAGGGCCTTTGTTGTAATTGGGACTTCAGAACTTTTTACTCCTAAAATATTTGGGGGAGACCCTAAAAGCTCCATAAATCGCTTTGAAAAAGCCATAGAGTTATTCATTAACAGAAACTCGTGGCCTCACTGGGGAGAATCAGACGCATATGCATTTTTGTATTTAGCATTGATTAAAGAAAAAGAATACCAAAAGGCAGAGAGAGTGTTAGAAAATGGATTAAAAAAGCATCCTGAAGATTCTTATTTATGGTTCTTGAAGCTTAAAAAAAATAGAGAATATTAATTATGAGCTTTGTTTTAAATTTTATCATATTGGCATGGTTTATACAGGGTGAAGTTGTAGATAAACATAAAGGGGAAAAACTTCCCTTTGCCAATGTTAAGGTGGTAAATACTAAAATAGGAACATCGTGTGATGAAAAGGGAAGGTTTTTCCTCTCTATTCCCGAAAAAATGAAAGAAGTTATTTTGAATGTTTCTTATCTTGGTTACAAGAATGTAAGCATCAGAATTAAAAAGCGTCCAAAAGTTAAAGTAAGAATTGAACTCCCTGAGAATCCTGTAAGAATGGAAGAGGTAAAGGTAGAGGGAGAAGTCTCTCTATCAATGACAGAGGCTTCTCCTGTTAAAGTGGGTATGAGGCCCTTAGATATATATACAACACCTGGAGCATCTGCTGATCCCCTTATTAGTCTCAAAACTTACCCTTCTTTTATGGGAGATCCAGATGTAGCCTCCTTAAGTATAAGAGGAGGTAAAAGGGATGAAACTCTGGTATTGCTTAATGGAATATCATACCCTAAACCTTATATTTACAATACTTCAGTAGGTGGATTATTTTCTACCATTCCTACAGGTGCAGTTAAAAAACTCGAAGCATTTGCTGGAGTTCTTCCTGTTGAAACAGGTGGAAGACTCTCAGGGTGTGTTTTGGTTGACTTAGAAGGAAGAGAGGGGTATATACCATCTTCTCTTTCACTTTCAACAGGTGGGGGGACCTTACAATATTCATCTTTTCTTGGGAATATATGGGTAAAGGTGCAATCCTACAGGTTGCTTGCAGAACTTAATAAGAAAAATCTTGACTACACTGTATATCCAAAATCCGGGAGTTTCACCTGGGCTAAGAATTTTGGGAAAGATATATTTAAAGCTTCGCCCTTCTTCCATGTGTCTTATGCAAAATATGCAGCAAACATTCCTTATATGGATGGAGAAGTAGATGAAACAGAAAAACAAGGTGTTCTTGGGATAAGTTTAAAATATACCCCAATACCCTGGATTTTAAGATTTGATCTTGGACTAAATGTTTACAAAAATGTTTTCCTCGCACCTGAATTTTCTATGCGAGAGTCTGCGCTTCGATATACTATGAGATTTATTATAAGATATTTTCTTAGCCATTTGTCATATGTTATTCTTGGTTTTGAAGAAAATCCTGTGAAAAAGAATATACGAGGAGAGTATGAGGAAGAGCCTTTCAAGGATACGCTCCGGTATGATACAGAAGCTTTCTTCTTATCCTTTAATCCTTCTGCAAAATATTTTCGTGGTACCCTGGGATTTCGACTGAGTACGAAAGATAATCGATGGGGAAACTTCATTTTTTCTCCGCGTTGTCTTTTTGAATATGACATTTTAGATAGATTTCTTTCTTTAAAAGCTGGAATTGGGATTAATGAACAATGGGATGAACATAAGAATCGTTGGGTAAAGGTTAAAATAGGAGAATTGAAATTTTTGTTTAAAACTCTCAATGCTTATTTAGGCATTTATTATAAAAGATATACTGATAAGAGATTGATCTATGGTGGAGAGGTAAGTTTTTACGGTAAAATTGGGAGGATTAATTTTCAAATTATGAAAGGTGAAGAAGAGGGTAATCCACTGGGAGAGGCAAGACCATGGGGAGTAATCTGGACAAAACAAATTCATTTTATGAGTTTAAATAATGCAGTAAAAGTGTGTTTTTTAGGAGGGAAACCTTATAAAACTCCCGAGGGGATTTGGAAAAGATTGCCGGTCTATAAAAGGGTTGATCTTCAGGCCGGCAGGCTTGTAAATATTGGTTGTTATAAAGCCTACGTTTTTGTGGAGCTTGAGAATCTTTTTGATACTGTTAATATTTCAAATATTTTCTATACAGATAATAAAAGAGAGGTGAAAATTTACTCGATGAGGCGACTATGGGTGGCAGGATTTAATCTAAACTTTTAAAGTGCTTGTTTCAGTTTTAAGTTCATCGGCTCAGACTCTTAAGATATCCTGTTGCTTCTGCTGGCGAAAATTAGAATGTAGGAATTTACTCATTTATAATATTCTCAACAAGGAGGGTAGAATGGTTAAGATGGCATATCTTATATCTGTTTTTATTTCTCTTGGAGTATTCCCGAAAGAGTGTATTTCAAGGGGAGATAGTTTGTTTTTTGCGATGAAGTATGAGGAGGCTCTTGAGATATATGAGGGGGGTCTTTCAGTTGATTCCACCAATTATGAACTCCTTTGGAGAGTCTCGAGATGTCTATGTAATA
>CAZJJV010000028.1:0-5983 GCA_964546415.1 uncultured Candidatus Saccharibacteria bacterium | reverse complement strand
AACAGATTATTTTACAGAACGCCGACAAGTTGATTTTTGTTTTTTTTTTAATTTATAATTTCAAAAACATAAAAAGGGGGTAAAAATGAAATGGGTTAAATACTCTACACAATCCCAACAGTCAGTAAGAAACTCAGTATGTGGAATGCTGTCATCATGTACATGTAATGGTAGTGCTAGTTGCTATCAATATAAGGCCGAAATACATATTGGTGCTTGATTAAAATAGGGGGGCATACTATGAAATGGATTAAATTGAAAATATTCAACGATAATTTAATTCATGCTACTGATTGTAAGTGCAATGGGGCAGGCAGTTGCTTTGGATACTACTACTGTGAGGGTTATTGCGCAAGTATTGGTGCTAACCCAAAATCTTGATGGAGGATACTGCCTATGAGATGGCATAAAGAAGAAATTTATAAACCTATGATTTTAGGAGCAGACCAATGCACATGTCATGGTGGAGCTTGTCTGGGTTATGTGATCTGCTTACAGCAAAACTTCAAATGATTAATAAATTATGGTGAGTGGACATATTAATTCCATCCGCTCACCATTTTGCTATATTAAATATATTATTATAGAGATAGGTTTCATGAAGTTGAAGAGGTCCATGTTCAATATATTTTTTAAAGAAAAAGGCACTGTATTTCTTTTTAATACATTAACAGGGGCATTTGTTACCCTGGATCCTGATTATGCACAGTTTTACGAAAATGAAAATCTCTGGACTAAAGATGAAGAAAAACTTGATGAATTTAAAAGAGGTGGATTCATTGTTGATGCCGCACTTGATGAATATAAATATTACTATCTGAAGGTATTGGAATCTCTCTGGAGAAGGAAACAACTTTCCTTCACAATACTTACGACCTCGGCATGCAACTTTGCATGCCCCTACTGTTATGAATCACAACATAGCATCAAACCAGTTTATATGAATGAAAAAACTCAGGAAAAAGTCATAAAATATATAAAAAACCGCATAGAGACTGAAAAGCCTGAGAGTATTTATATTTCTTTTTACGGAGGAGAGCCTCTCCTGAACATGGACGCTCTATTCAATATCGGAGAATATGTCAAAGGATTTGCAAAACAAAGGGAAATTAACTTTCGCTCAGAAATAATAACCAACGGTTATCTTTTAACTAAGGAAATTGCAGGACAACTAAAAGAAAAGGTTAACCTTAATAAGGTGCAGATAACCATTGATGGTCCGAGAGAGATACATGATAAATTTCGCCCTTTAAAGGGAGGAGGAAAAACATTTGATGTAATTATCAATAACATAAAAGAAATCCTTGACCATATTGATGGGCTACATATAAATTGCAGAACAAATATGAATAAAAACAACTATACATACTATGAGGAATTGCTCAAATATATTAACGAACAAGTAAGGGGGAAAGTAAAATACCCAAGGATTTATTGTTATCCTTACTTTATTGCGGGAGAAAAAGATGCTACTCAACCCATAAATAATGAATTGCTGTTTACTCCCAAAGAATTTGGTATAATTTACGGGAAAGAACTCGTTCCTCTGCTTTTAAAGTATGGATTTCTGGATACTAAAAGTGCTATCCCGGAACCAAGATTCTATTTATGTATGGCTCCATCCCCAACTGGTATAGTAATTGAGCCAGATGGAACATTACAAAAATGCTGGGATACAGTGGGAATGGCGAAATGGGCAATAGGTAATATTGATACTGGAGTAAATGTTTCAAAAGAGGTTGAATGGCTTGGTTATGAGTATTTTGGGGATGAATGTAAGACTTGTAATTTCCTGCCTATTTGCGGTGGTAGCTGTGCCAAAAAGGTAATAGTTGACCAGGATAGAGCATGTGACTTTAGAAAATATGCTATTAAGGATATATTGAAAGCAGTAGTTAAGATAGATAAAGTTAAGTGAAGGAATTAATATCTTTTGCACTTCATCATATAAAAAAGCATAAAAAGTTCTATATAATTTCACTTTTAATAATTATCTTTACTACTGCATTACAACTACCTGTTCCCTTCTTTTTCAAAAATATGATAGATCGTGCAGTTTATCAGCGAAACCTGAATAGTTTTCATCTATATATAATCGCCATAATCAGCATACTCTTCCTCAGGGAAGGTGGAAGATTAATAAGTAATATAACCATGGAAAAGGCTGTTATCAACATAGTAAAAAAAATAAAAGTCCTCACACTCAAAAGATTTCTTAGCAATGCTCTATACCCTTATGAAAAAGAGGGATATGTAGTCTCCAGAACTTATGATGAACCTGATGATTTAAGGGAAGTTTTTTTTGAAGCTTTCGTTATAATAATTAAAAGTGTCATGTTGTTTATCTTTGGGCTGGTAGCTCTTATATTCCTATCATGGAGATTGACTTTAACATTACTTCTTTTCCTTCCTCTCTATATCTACATGACTGGCAAAATGAAAGACACTTTACATAAGAGTGTAAAACCAGTTATTGAAGAGAATGCAAAAGCTCGCTCTTTATGGACTAATATTGCTGGTATGGTAGAAGAGTATAAAATTTTTGATAAAAAGGGAATACTGCCCGAAAAAGCATATTTGGGGGTGGAAAAAGTAATGAATAAATATTTCGGATACGCAAAACATGCCTATTTTTACGATGTTATTATGAATTCTCTCAACGATATAATACCTATCGTTACCACACTCTTGGGCATACATGAAATATTTAAAGGACGACTTACTGCAGGTGGACTTTTCGCCTTCACAAGTATGCAGGGTTATTTGCTTAACCCAATACAAAGTATTATGAATCTACGAATAAATCTTGTCCAATCATATACTGTCTTTAAAAGGTTATCTGAGTTTTATACTGAAGATATCCCTGTTACTGTGAAATCACAGGCAAAAGATGATCCTGTTCTTACAGTTAAGGGCCTGAATATTTCTTTTGAGAATTGTCAGATTCTCGAAGATATATCTCTTTCAATATATAGAGGAGATAAAGTACTACTTATAGGTGATAATGGAACAGGTAAAACAACATTTTTAAGAGCAATGTTAGGTTTCCTAAAAGAATACAAGGGGGAGATTTATTCGTCTATCCCTCCTTATATAGGTTATTCTGCATTACTGGATACTTCTCAGCTAATAGAAGGAACAATAATTGAAAATATAACCTTTGGTGACCCAGAGGATGCAGGTAGGTTAGAGCAGATCTTGCGTATTACAAATCTAAAACCAGTGATAAAAAAATATTCTTTAAACTATCATGTTGATATAGCGGGTAAAAATCTATCACAGGGAGAAAGGCAAAAAATTCTTTTAGCAAGGACTCTATACAAGAAAGCAGATATATATATTCTCGATGAACCAATACAACATATTCCACAGGATGAAGCTGTTTTTATATATAAAAACATGCTCGAATTTCTCAAGAATAAAACTGTTATTTCTGTTATGCACATCACCAAAGGATTAGAAGACCTTCATAACAAAATCTATAACATCCAGAAAAAGAAATTAACCCCGCTAAAGGAGGAGGTATAAGAATGTTTCTTATATATACTCTCTTCACTACCTTTTTTGTGGTCCCAAGATACAATGATATTCATAACTTTCTTGAACAATATAAAATAAACTCTCCTCATGTAGAATTTTATCGAACTTTTCCAGATGTAGATACATCGAAGCCCGTTCCAGGTATTGTAGGTTTTTTAGGCTATACAGAAGAAAATATTTTATTTCTTATAGAATGTAGTGACTCCATAAAACCCGTTTCTGGATCAAAGGGATACGATGAGAGCACCATTGCTAACGGTGATTATATAAGTTTTGTTATATCCCCTTTTGAGAGCAGGGAATTTGCTTATGTTTTTATCTCATCCCCTTCGGGCGGGCAGTATGACTACATACTCACGGAAAGAGGTTACTCTGGAAGAGAATGGGACGGATTATGGAAGACAAAAACCTGGCAGCAAAATAAAAAATGGTTCACCTTGTTTTTAATACCTTTTAAAACTATCTTTTATAACGATTCTATCTTTTATATAAAGGCAAGCCGAAACTATTATTTGAGCAATACGGCAGCAAGTACCAATTATAATCAGCCGGTATCAGGTCTCGAAAATATGCTTGAGATTGTCTTCCATGACTTTCACCGTAGCCCTAAAAGAATACATTCAGACATGGTTCCCTACATTCGTATTGAAAATCTCGAAGGGGAAGGCAAAAATTTACAGGGAGGGGGATACTTTGAGTTAAAGCCGAACGACCTCTCTCTCTTTAGTATAGCATACAACCCGGATTTTTCTACAGTTGATGCAGATGTGAAAAAGCTGGCTCTTTCTGTAGAACCTTATTATTATCCTGAAAAAAGAAAGTTTTTTATTGAAGGAGCCAATGCCTTTAGCTTTGAGCTTCCCCTATACTATTCCAGGGCACTTGACACAATTCAGCTTGGAGTTAAAACATTTTTTGAGAAAACAAAATATTCTTTATACGGAATCTATGTAAAAAAGGCTAAACGTAAAGAATTTACAGGTCTGGGTTTTAACGGGTATTCCATTTTCCAGAATCTCTCACCATATTTGAGACTGCTTAAAGATGATACCGCCACGGTAATTGCAGGAGGTACTAATATTTATTATTCTTCCATTCAGACTGCGGTAAAAGTAGAAAGCGCTCTAAACACTCTAAACTCAAATAAAGGGTTCTATATAGGGATATCTCGTAATACATTTCCTGGCTTTTCAATTAATTCATCTTTCACCAGTATAGATAATGACCTGATCACATCAACAGGGCACTCCTGGTATAACAATACAAAAGACTTTAGTACCTTTGCATCCTATCAGTTTTTCATCCCCCTGATGAAAAACTGGCGTGGAGCATTTATATTTTTTTACAGGAATTTAAAAAGAAAAAATGAAAACACCTTAATTAGCAATGAAAAAAATTTGAGGCTACAGGTAATTACTCCAGGTAATCTCTATAGCTCACTTGGTGTAGAGGAGTATGCCTATACCCCCTTTGGAACTACGAAAAAAGATAATTGGAGGGCTTTAAGTATAAGTTTAGGAAAAATATTTAGAATCGGCAGTTTTTCTTTTTATTATGTCCATGGGCTTAAAGAGAATAACAATCTTTTTACACTGGATGCTTCTTTAAATATTTTTCAATCAGTTATTACTTTCAGCTTAAGCCACAAAACTTTTTATTCACATGTTCAAAATGATACAACCATATTCCAAATCTATGGAGAAATACCTGTAACATCCCGGATATTTATAAAACCTTATATATGCGTAAATTATTCGGAAGAAAATTCACTGAATGGCAGCAAGATGGATATTAACTTCAGAGAATTTTATTATATTAATAGATTCAGTCAGATAGCACTAGTTCAGGATATTTCTTATGACCTTCTCCAGCATACCTTTGATAAGAAAAACTTTTTATTTAGATTTCAGTATTTTATGCAACTTTTCTAAAAGTTATTGTAATCGACGATAAAATTGAGTATAATTTTAATAGACATAAAGGAGGAATATATAATGAAGTGGCTAAAAAAGGTCTTAGCCTCAATATTATCCTTTAGCGGATGTAGTTCCAAAAAAGTAGAAAAATCAAAAAATAATGGCTGTCCACAACTCCACTGTACATGTCACGGACCCAACGTATGTCATTCAGTATCACACAATATTTCAACAGGGAAAAACAATAATAGCTAACATATTAAAGGGAGAACTACGTTTTTTGTAGATTGTATAGAAGTTTAAATTTGATTGTGGTTTAGTACAATCCATTTAGACCCTCCTTCACAATTGGAGAAATTCTTCAATTGAGTATTACATAGCATTTAGATCCAGGGGATCTGCAGATAAATGTATTAGTATTGCCAGTATATATAAATAAACTTATAATAGGAATGTGAAAATTCTACTCCTTGCTGATCTTTCATCGTATCATACCGAAAGATGGATTAAGGCTTATCAGCAGAGTG
>CAZJJV010000027.1:0-6545 GCA_964546415.1 uncultured Candidatus Saccharibacteria bacterium | reverse complement strand
AACCGGAACTCCTGTCTTCTAAAAATTGCTGCGGGGCCAGGATTCGAACCTGGATTTTCGCGTCCAGAGCGCGACGTCCTACCGTTAGACGACCCCGCAATATTTAGATATTTAAATATCTTCTCACCGCTATCCCACTAGAAATTACTCCCAGGCCTACTCCGGCTATTACCTGAAAAAGTAAAACCTTGCTCATATTTCTTATAAAAAAGGTGAAAAGGTTTAAGCCCGGGAAAAACATTTCTAGTTTTGGCTCAACAAACCAACACAATACAATAAAAATCCCAAAACATATTAAAGCAGCCAAAAACCCACAAATCGCTCCATGAACCAGAAATGGTCCCCTAATAAACCAATTAGAAGCCCCTACTAATCTTTGAATGATTAACTCTTCTCTTTGGCTATAAATGCTCAATCTCACTTGATTGAAGATTACCAAAGAAGCTAAAATAGCCAAAATAATGGCTAAAATTACTCCTGTTCTGTTCACAAATCCAGTGATCTGGAAAATTTTTTCAATAACTGGTTTTCTTTGATAGTAGTCAATTTTTTCTATCGCTCCCTGAAGATCGGCTGGCAACTCTTTTTCTAAAAAGTCTACGATTTCTGAATAATTTTCGGGTTGGACGGCCCTAATGTTTAAAGAAGCCAAAAAAGGATTATCTCCCACTTCTTTTAAGGCTTCCATTAAAACTGTATTTTCTTTGTGTCTTTCGGTAAACCTTTCCAATGCCTCTTCCCGAGAAACAAGTTTTACCTCTTTTACTTGAGGAACGCTCAATAATTCCTCCTTTAATCTTAGAATATCAGCCAAGGAAACATCCTGTTTTAAGTATACAGAAATCTCCACCTTTTCTTTAATGGCATCAATTGAAAATTGAACTATTCTTTGAAAAAGAAAAAGAGAGGTAAGTAAAGAAACTGTTAACAATAAAATAAAAATTGTAGCCACACTTAAGCCAAGGTGCCTTTTAAAGTTCAACCAACCAAAATGAAATATTCTTTTTAATTGGACAAACATAGTTTAAATTAAAGTATAAATTTCCCCTTTTTTTCGTCTTTTACGATTCTCCCATCTTCCAAGGTAATCACTCTTTTGTTTAAAGAATTTATAATTTCTTTGTCATGGGTGGCTAAAATTATAGTGGTGCCCAATTGATGAATTTTTAATAAAAGATTAATTATTTCTGAAGTATTATAAGGATCTAAATTGCCGGTTGGTTCATCGGCCAAAATTACATCCGGCCGGTGAATAAGGGCTCTGGCAATTGCCACCCTTTGTTTTTCTCCCCCTGATAATTCAGCCGGGAAATTAAAAGCCCGGTGACTCAATCCTACAATCTCCAATACTTGAGGAACATCCCTGAGAATTTGAGACTCTGGCACCCCCATTACTTCTAAAACATAGGCTACGTTTTCATAAGTAGTCTTAGAAGCCAATAATTTATAATCTTGGAAAACCGCTCCGATCCGCCGTCTTATATAGGGAATCTCAGAAGACCTCAACGAAGATACCTCATCTCCATCAAAAAAAACCTTTCCTCTGGTAGGCTTTTCTTCCCCCAGCAATAATTTTAACAAAGTGGTTTTCCCAGCTCCCGATCTTCCAACAATAGCCACAAACTCATTCTTCTTTACCTCAAAAGAAACATCTTTTAAGGCAATAGTCTTTGGGGGATAAATTTTAGTAACCTTTTGAAATTTAATCATTGTTTTGGGTTAGTTCAGCTTCAATAAATTGATCCAATTCTCCATCTAATACACTTTCTACTTCAGAGGTTTCTACTCCAGTGCGCAAATCCTTAACCAACTTATAAGGGTGTAATACATAAGATCTAATTTGGTTTCCCCAACTAGGAGAAATAGCATCTGATTTAAATTGTTTTATTTTCTTTTTTGTTTCTTCTAGTTTCAATTGATACAATTTCCCCATCAAAACCTTCATTGCTTTTTCTCTGTTGGCACCCTGTAATCTTTCAGATTGACAGGAAACCACGATCCCGGTAGGTAAATGGGTAATTCTTACTGCTGATTCTCGGCGATTAACATATTGACCACCAGGGCCAGAAGCCCGGAAGGTCTCAATTTTTAAATCTTCGGGCCTTATTTTGATTTCTGCCTCTTCACCCAAAGAAATATCAGGCAAAACCTCCACTAAAGCAAATGAAGTATGACGCAAGGCCTTGGGAGAAAAGGGAGAAATTCTCACCAAACGATGCACCCCGGATTCTTTTTTTAAAAAACCAAATGCCCAATCGCCCCTAACCTCTAAAGTGGCTGATTTTATCCCAATCCTTCCTTCGGGCCCTATCCCTTCTCCAAAAGATTGATGTAAAATTTTGGTTTTGAAACCCTTTTTAGCACAATACCTTTCATACATTCTTAAGAGAAGGGCTGCCCAATCTTGAGCATCCAATCCTCCTGCTCCGGCATAAATATTTAAAATAGCATCTCCCCTATCGTATTTTCCAGAAAGAAACATCTTGATTTCTTTCTCCTTGATTTTTCTTTCTAAGGCGTTTAGTTCCTCTTTGGTTCTTGCCAGCTCCAACTCTACTTCAAGTTCCTCAAATTCTTTAACCTCTTTTTTAAGTTCTCCCAACCTTTTAGAAACCTCTATCGCTTTCTCTCTGTCTTTCCAAAAATCTGGCTTTTCTATTTTTTCTTCTAATCCTTCAATCTCTTTTTTCTTTCTTTCTATGTCAAAGACAGTCCCTTAATTTAAGTAACCTCTCTTTTAGTTCTTTGGCTTTTTCTAATTCAGTCATTAAATTTAATATAACACATTTTGAAACAAATGAAAAGAATAAAAAATGAGCCGATGGTCGGCCTTGAACCGACAACCTTCCCCTTACGAAGGGGCTGCTCTGCCAATTGAGCTACATCGGCTCAATTTTGGGAGCGAGAGAGGGGAATCGAACCCCCACCTGTTCCTTGGGAAGGAACTGTTCTGCCATTAAACTACTCTCGCCAAAACTAGTTAAGGCTTCCTAAATTATTTTACCAAAAATTAATCTTTTCAAAAAAGTTGTCAAATATTTCTTTGATTTTTTCTTTTAAACCCTTTTTTGATCTGTTGGGGTTTTCTTTTTCTTTTAAGTTTTGGGGTGGGAGAACCACCACCACATTTTCTCCTGGTTTCTTCAATCCTAATTTTTCTCTGGCTTCTTTTTCTAAATACCTCTCTTTATGGTATTGGGAAATTTTTTTTGTTAATATTTCTTTATCTCTTTCTAGTTTCTGAATTTCCGCTTTCAAAAGTTCGATTTCTTTTTTATATTCTGCTCTCTTTTTAAGTGTTCTCCAGTTTGAAATTGCTAAATAACCAATCATTACTAAAATTAAGATTAACAAAAAAGATGAAAAAATTAATGAAGAAACCCTTTCTTTCTTTTTAATCTTTTTATTTTTTTTAAATTTTTGTATCATAAAACAATGTCAAAGAGAAAATTAAGTTTTTTCAATTTCGTCTGGCGGATTTTGGTTTTTTTAATAATTTTAAGTTTGATTGCTTTTTTACTTTTGCCTCTTTTTTAATTCTATCTCAAAACTTCCTAAATAAAAAGCCCAAGTAGGCAATAAGCCGAATTCTGTACCCCTTACCCTACATCCAAAGTAAGGGGTGGCAATCATTAATCTGGGCTCCGGAATTACTTCCAGAGCTCAAGCGGCCTACTTTTGGCAGGGCTCTGACATTTTCTCAGAACTCCTGCTTTGGCCTTGCACCCCGCTGGGATTTAGCCGTTTCACCTCAGCCTTTGATCCCTCCAAGAGAGATCTTATAGCTGAGCTCACCCTCCTCCACATAAAGTTTCGGAGGGTGCCTTGATCCTCACGGATCTCGGCGTCTCTGTTCGCACCCCTCACCTCGCGGTGGCCGGGCGTTACCCGGAGCGTTACCCCTGTCCCTAAGCGGGTAGGGAGGGTGTTCGGACTTTCCTCCCCCCACCACTTTATGTGAATTTCCAATCCAGTTATGATTTTCAGATTCGAACTGATTTTGTAAGACTTGTTTCGGAAACCAGTATAAAGTGATGGGGAGCGATTGCCTTGCCTACTTGGGCATTTTTATCTTAAAAAAAAGAGGCTTTTTTGTCAAGCCACAACCAATAATTTAGAAATGAAAAACTTGACAAGGTTTTTTGTTTCTTTATTATAAAAATAGTTCTTTTAGGTTTCCCAATTTTCCCAAAGGAGAGAAGGGCACCCGCCACCATCTTGACCCCCCGTATATTTCTTTTTCAGCTTTCCCCTTCTCTCCTTTTTATTTTAAGTAAAATTAGAATAATTTTTGGGCCCTTCTTTCTTTTTCCAGAGCCTCTTTTACCAATTTGTCTGCTTTTTTGTTTTTTTCTCTAGGAATTAACCTTAATTTTACTTTTTTAAAATCTAATCTCAAATTCCAAATCTTCAAAAAAAGAGGGGCAATTTTAGAATCAAGAATTTTATATTCTCCTTTTAATTGTTTAACTAATAATTCTGAATCAGTCCTTATTTCAACCTCAGTATTTTTGGCAAGTTTTTTGCTAAAAAGAGATTTAAATTTTTCTAAAGCAAAAACCACTGCTTGATATTCGGCTTCATTGTTAGTGAAGTTTTTTCCCAAATATTTTGAATATTCTTTTATTGGCTGCCCTTTTTCATTACAAAAAACAACCCCTATGGCTCCCGGTCCCGGATTCCCTTGAGCGCCTCCATCGGTGTAGATAATTATTTTTTTCATAAAAATTTTTCAAAACTTAAACCTTTTTTGTCTCCTCAATCGCTTTTATCAAACAAACCTTAAAAGAATCTAGGTTTTCATTTTTAATTCTAAAGCCTGATGCTCGGGGGTGCCCTCCATAAGAAATCAAAAGATCGGCACATTTTTTCATCAATTCTACCCCATTTATTCCCTCTGGCGTTCTTACTGTACCCTGGGTTTCTTTTTCAAGTTTTTTATAAATAAAGGTTGGTTTTTTATATTTTTGAAATAAGATCGAAGCCACCGGCGAAATAAGAATGAAGTCAAAGTTTTCGTCTCCCTCAAAGATAATTTTTTCTTCTTTTTTAGAGATTCTTTCTTCGATAATTTTTAAAATCTCTTCTATTCTTTTTTTCCGATCCTGGGCTTTTTCGTAAAGTTTTTCAATTAAATTTTTAGCCTCTTGAATTGAAGTGGCGGTGAGCAACCTAAAAGCAGCTGGTAAATTATCTTCAACATCCCTCACGTTTAAGATAGAAATAAATTTTGAAAGTTTTTCTTTTAAAGTAGGAATGGTTTTGAAATAATCTACTTCCTTAAAAGCCAAAATGGCTGGACGCCAGGAACGCTTTATGGCCTCTATTCCTTCTGAAATAAAAATGATATTTTCCTCTTCTTTGGGCATCATATCAGCTAAGGTAGCTAAAGCCACCAATTCTAAAAAATTGTTTCTCAAGAGAGGGGGAATTTCGTTTCCTAAAAGCTTCTCGGCTAATTTAAAAACAATGCCAGCAGCGGCTAATTCTTTAAAAGGATAAGGGTCATCTTTTTGGTGGGGGTCAACAATAATATCTGCTTCCGGTAATTTATCTAAAACCTGATGGTGGTCTACTATAATAATCTCAAATCCGGCCTCCTTCCCGGCTTTTATTTCTTTAAAATTGGTAATCCCGCAATCTAAAACAACTAAAAGGGCGGGGGCAAATTGCTTTAAATACTCAATCCCCTTTTCTGACAACCCATATCCTTCAACCTCTCGGTCTGGAAAATAAACAGCCGATACCTTGCCGTTTAGGTTTTGAATGGCTTCTTTAAGAATAATTACAGAAGTTACTCCATCCAAATCTCCATCACCATAGAGGATAATCCTTTCTTTATTTTTAATGGCTTTTTTAATTCTTTGGGCTGCTTTTTCTAGATTTTTGATTTCCATAACCGATTCTCGTTTATTTTTATTTAAGAACCTCTAAGCCTGGTAACTTTTTTTCTGTCAAAAATTCTAACATTGCCCCCCCACCAGTAGAAATGTGGTCAAATTTATCCAACAAACCAAAGCGATTAATGGCTAAAACCGTTTCTCCTCCCCCGGCTACCTTAAAGGCTTTTTTGTTTTCTGCAATCGAAATAGCTATTTCTTTGGTTCCTTTTTCGAAAAACCTTTCCTCAAACATTCCTAAAGGACCGGACCAAAAAATTGTTTTAGCCTCTTTAATAATCTTAGAAAATAATTTTAAAGTATCTGGTCCAATATCATAAATATCTTCCCCTCTTTTTATTTGACCCAAGGCCTTTACTTTGATATAGTTCTCTTTGTCTTTTAACTCTCTTAAAGAAACAATTCCATCAACAGGTAAGTGAAGTTTTGGGTTGGGAAGTTCTAGTTTTTCAACAATCTCTTCTGTTTTTAAGGCAACAGGAATTTTTCCTATCAATAATCCTTTTTGAATCAAAATAAAATTAGCAATTTTCCCTCCCAATAACAAATGGTCGGCCTTTTTTAAAAAATCCTCAATTACTTTTGCTTTGGTGGAAATTTTGGCTCCTCCAATAATAATCACTACCGGCTTTTTGGGTTTTTCAA
>CAZJJV010000026.1:0-6686 GCA_964546415.1 uncultured Candidatus Saccharibacteria bacterium | reverse complement strand
ACGACTCCGCCTTCATAAATCAGATCCCCCTTTTTTGTGGATACTTTTGAGTGCGAAATGAGAACGGACAAGGGTGTTAAGAAAGTCCAGGTATACATTGTATTGGGTATAGGCCTTGGTGGTACCAAAGATTTGCTTGGTTTTTATATCGGCTATGGTAGGGAGAATAAGGCTTTCTGGATGGAGGTTATGAGGGATATGACAGAGAAATATCTTGCCTTTTTGAAATATCCCAAGGAGATAAGGAGAATATCTACACGACAAATTCAGTTGAGTCTTCCAACAGGTTGTTGGAAGACATAAGACAAGCAAAAAGAGGGATTTTCCAGTCAGAGAGGGTTCTCGGAATAAACATTATACTCCTTTATCGCCGTCTGAAAGCAGGGAGATGGAAGAAACCGATACCACATATTG
Organism: uncultured Candidatus Saccharibacteria bacterium; assembly: GCA_964546415.1. Lineage (GTDB taxonomy): Bacteria > Patescibacteriota > Minisyncoccia > Minisyncoccales > CAZJJV01 > CAZJJV01. Next base: position 6,272 of record CAZJJV010000026.1, on the reverse strand, counting down.
CCTCAAAACAATACGAAATCCATCAACTATTTGCAATAACATTCAAAATGAAGGACAATTTAAATGTTTAAAGACACAAATTTTTCAGATATGTCTCACCCTGTTTATACAACCCGAAATAATCCTCGATAACCTCGCTATGCGTAAAGGATAGTTCCCCATCTTTCTCAACATCTCCCCAAGAGTAGTAGGTGCAGGCAATCTCTCCATATTGAGCAACAAAGGCAAAGCCTCCTCCTGCCTCAAAAGTTGAATGTGATCAAGAGCATTACCACCAGAAACAAGAAGAGAAACCAAACTCGCAATTTTACCACTTATACTGTATCCTCTATTACGATGCTTAATATTGAGCTTCTCGTCAATCTTCTTCCATACACCCAGCTTTTCTCCTACCGCAAGAACCGGAAGTATTAAGGGATGAGAGAAAATCTTTCTTTTTTAAGTGATTTTATCTTTATTTTCCTTAAACTTTGCATTATATTCATAGCTGGCTCCTTTATTTTGATGAGGGAGTCTTCTGTGGCTCTTTTCACTCTGTAGGTGAATTTTTCAATCATACCATAATTATACAGCCACAGAAGACTCCTTTCTCTTTTTATGTCTTTACCTGAGGATTTGGGTCTTCCCAAAAATAATCTCTCTAAAAAGGGGACTCTCCTCCATCCCAAAATTTAATCATTATATTTAAAACGCCTTTAATCCCCATTGGATTTTGAATATAAGCTTGCCTGAACGAATCTGCCAACTATTTCCTCCACTCTGTCTCTCCATCCTTCTCTGATAAGCAAGATATATACCCTTTAAGTAATCAGGCTCATATAAAAATACTATGTTCATATTAACCTCCTCCAGCCCTGCAAGCATGTTGTTTACATAAGTCAAAGAGGGTTTTATTAAAAGGTGTTTTACCGGGGTTGGGTATTCTCCATAAAAGTTGACTGCATAAAGGCTATCAAAGGGACTTCTAACGAGAAAAACATCCATCCCTGTATTGAAACCATAAGGAGATATATTTATAGAGACCTCCGGATTAAAGAGGTGACCACCCAGATAGTCTCCATAAATAACCGTGCACATAAACTGCTTCCACGCAGAAAGGACATAAAAAGCACTTCCTACAACTAATTGATATGTATTGTCTCTGAAAGGAAGATAGCCAAGTTCTCCCCTTTCCAGAACAATTCCTGTCCCATAAGGCATTAAATATAGATTGGCAGTTATATTACCTATCTTTGAAAGAGTTGTGTTATTTATTTTGTCATAAAGATACTCTCCATGTATTGATAAGCCCAATAAAGAGGTATTTTTAAAAACCCTTAAAGGTCTTATATACCCAAGAGTGCCAGTATACTCCCTTGTTCCATCAAAATTATAAGATACAATATTCAACGGAGATAAAAAACCCTGGTCTATGTCTGTGAATGAAAAGCTTCCGGTGAATCCCATATTACCTGTTTTCTCAATGCTTGCGTATGTTAGATCTGCATCTGTATTTAATATACTGCTTCTTTGAGCAAGAACTGTGGTGCTGTATTTCTGGAAGTTATAGCCGAAGTCAAAAGATACAACATTGTAGCCCATTTTATCAAGAAGTGAAAAAACTCCTATTTCACTGTTTTTAAGGATATGATATTTAAATCTATTGAAAAATACATCTTCAAAGGTGGAATCCTTTACATAGAATCCAGCAAATTCATTATTTGTGCCTGCTGTATAGAATTTGGCACCATACTTTATATCTTCTATGTTTCTTGTTCTTATAAGGGTTCTTGGCAACTTGTAATACCCCATCCCTTCAACAAAGAAGGGCCTTTTTTCTGGATACTCAATTGGCAGTCTGTCCAAGGAAAATTTTTTTAAATCAAGAGGAAGCTCTGAATAATCAGGATAGCCTGTAATGTCCATCAGGGTATTTTCTCCTTCTTTAAACCTCAGAGTACCACCCCCTTTTATTTTAGATATCCATTTAGTTGAAACACTGTCATAAACATTTTCAAAACGGACTACAGGGATAATCATTAAGTTAATATTTTTATCCTTTTTGATGTAATTGAAATCAAGACTTAAATCTGCCAACTCGTACATAGAACCTATATCGTTAGAAAAATAAAGTGCAAGAAGTTCAGATTTCTCAATAATACGTCTTGCAATTTGAATACCCCACACTGTTTTTGAATAATTGATTCCAGAAAAAGGAATGACAAGAAGACAATTCCATCCATACTCTGTTTTCTCTGCCTGTGTCTTAATATCTCCATCCCACTCCACAATTCCCTGAGGTGTGAGCATTTTATCGTATATTGTCCCAAGCGGATTTACAACAATATAGTATGCACTTTTACCCTTCCCATTTGGCGCAAGTATAACCCAGAATACATCCTCTCCACTGTTGATTTCCTCTGCATCAGATTTTTTAATCGTAGCATTTATCTTTCCTTTCTGATAATTGCGAGCGTATATCACAAGTGCCTTTTGTGTATATCCTATAAACACAAGTGAAGAATCTTCTGGATTTGAAGAAGTATCGGGCATTATTTTTACAAGTTTTATGGGTTTTTGCAAATATACTTCTTCTGGTGTTTTTATTTTAGCAGGCTCCAGCAACATCACAAATAGCATATACCACAGCATATCTTTCCTCCTTATGACTAAATGTAGATCTTCTTATCACAGAAAGATATTACTTTTTCATCATGGGCTGTAATAATAACAGTCTTCCCATTCAACACTTCTTTTAACTTACTCAAAATGTTAAGGGCACTTTTTCTATCAATGAAAGCAGTAGGCTCATCCATCAAAATAATTGGTGTATCTCTTAATATGCCCCTTAAAAGCGCCAGACGTTTTTTCTCCCCACCTGATAATCCAGAATTCTTCAGCAAAATCTTTTTGTCTTTTGATATTTTCTGTAAAAGCTGACCCATACCTATTTTATCTGCTATTTTTACAATCTCATCCCATGAAATCTCTTTCCCCAGCGTAAGGTTCTCATAAACACTCATATCACTGAAAAACTGCGGTTCCTGCTCAATTAAGGTTATAAGGGCTAAAATTTCACCTATAGTCATTTTGTTTATGTCCTTATCAAAGAGGAATACTTTACCATTAGGTATAGGAAAGTGCTTTAAAAGAATATTCAAAAGCGTGCTTTTCCCCATACCACTTTCTCCTACAACACACACCCACTCTCCATTTCTTATTTCAACATTCAGCCCCTTTATAACCAATTTTTCCTTTTCATATCCAAAGTTCAGGTTTCTTATTCTTATTGCGTATTCACCATCAGACTGCTTTAGAGATGAAAGTTTATCCACATAATATGTTTCCTTCTCTTTTAAAATCTCGTATAGCCTTGAAAGAGAAACCTTTGCCGGCTCTATAGTTGTGCTGAATGAAAGGATGTATTGCAGCGGTGCTTTCACGTAATTAACATACAACATAAAAGCTATAACTGAACCTGTCGTGAGTTTCCCGTGGAGTATTAGTATTGCACCCAGAACAATAATAAACAGCTGAACGCCCATTGAGACTAAAAAATTTAGAAGGCTACCATAATAAAAGTTTAAAAGGAAGAGTCTTATGTAACTTTTTAAATAGATGTTATATAAAGTTTTAAATTTTTCAAGAATCTTGTTTATTATTCCAAGGTTTCTAACAATATACGTATTTGATATGCTTTCGTCTAAAAAAGCAACAACATGTTGATAGTCTTGCTGTCTTTTCTGTGTCAGGACTTGAGCCTTTTTCTGGTATAGTATCATAAGACCAATGTAGACAGGAAGTGGAAGAACACTCACAATCGTAAGAGGGACAGACATTTTCAGCATGAAATACAGGGCACCTATCCCCAAAAGAGTCTGCGTTATTAATTCAAGATATGTCTCAATAATAAGGGGCTCTATTTTATCCACATCATCCAGAATTCTCTGAACATAAGACCCCTGAGGGGTGGAAATAATCTTAATATAGGAAATTGTATGAAGTTTCCTTAAAAGGTCCAGTCTCAATCGCTTCTTTACTTCCACTTTTATCCTCTCAAGCCCATAACTATAGATATAGAGTGCAATCAGAGTTGACAACCATAAAATAGAAAAAAGGATAACATTAAATTTAAATTCTGGGATATTTCTTGCTTCTGCAAGGTCTATTATCTTTTTGAGAAGGTAGGGAAATATAATATTTACAAATGTTGTAAAAAGAGAGGCCAAGATGGCAAAAAACAGAATAATCCTATGACCGGGCAGGATGTATTGCGAATAGAGATTTTTTATTGATTTATTTTTTATCATTCTTTCCTCCCCTTAATAGCATTTAGGACAGGGACACAGTAATTAAAGCTCCTGTTTATACTTCCAAAAATTTCAAGCGAAAATGCTTTACACCCCCCAAGACAAACATCCTTTAATGGACACGAGGCACAAATAGGGTCATGTGGGGTGCTACGGAATATATAGGATTTTTCACTATTAGCCCATATTTCCTTTAAAGATTTTTCTTTAAGATTTCCAAGTGACAAATTGAATTCTTTTCTATAAGCACCGATAAAATCACAGCCTTCTATTGAACCATCAGGATAAAGAAAGCAACTGGTCTTAAATGCAGAACACCTAACAGTGTATGGATCACTCTCATTAAAAATACTGCCTCTAAAATTAATTATTATATCCGGATGAGATTTTCTATATTTATTAATTGCATTTTTTAATTCTTTTTCTTCTTCTTTTGACGGAATCATATCAAAAGTAGCCATTCCTAACGGAGATGCAGTATTAATATTTAATTTTTTTATTCCAAAATTATACAGAAAATCAACCAGAGGCAGGACTTCATTTAAATTATCTTTTATAAGCACAGTTTTAACAACTATTTGTAAACCGACATGAGCAGCGTTATACAGGGAAGGAATAAGATAATCATAATACTTCGGATGTCCTACTATTTTATTTAAGACAGCAGGTGTTACTGCGTCTATACTGAATTGTATCTCCCTTAATCCTGCCCTAAAAAGGTTATTAAAATATTCTATACTATATATTTTGGAAGGTTTTGTGGAAATATCAATCTTTTTTATCCCATTTTGGATAGCGAATTCTATTACCTCAGGGAGACGTTCATACCTTAAAGGGTCTCCTCCTCCTATTAATAAATTCAGAGCCCCCAGTTCTGTGGCTTCTGAAATAAACTTTTTTAAAAGGTCAAATTCAACAAATTCCAGACCAGTATCGTAATTATCTTTAAAAGCATAACAATATTTACAACGCATTGGGCATTTCTCTGAGAGAATAATTCCGATACTCCAAATACCATAAAATTCTTTTACTTTTTGTTTTTTAGGAAAAAATTTAAATTCATTTGGGTCCCTAACAATGTATAAAGGTTTATTCAATTTTTTATTTAATTTGATAAAGTATCTACTTCGTGTTTTATAAAAAGATAAAACATCGTTTAACACGGCCTCATACTTTTCATCATACAATATGGAGACCTTTTCAGCTACTTCTTCTGGAGTATTTGTTCCGTCTGAAAGAAGTAATATCACTGATTCAACCTGACTGAGAGTATCCACCCTTCCTTCAAAACTCACCCACACATTTTCATTTGTTTTAATTAATCTTATTCCCGGTTTTACAATATAAACCAATATTTTCCTCCATTCCTTAATCTAAGGGACTGTGTCCATCTAAAAATTGTTTTATTTTTGCTTAATTCCAGTTTGACATATGATGCAACTTCCACAAATTATTCCAAAACCTTTAAGAGCATTATTACCATTATATGCACCTCTTAGCTCTCCCCTTATAATCCTCATCGTTCATTCCTCCTTCTTGCTGTTTATCTCTATAACTCATGATGGACACAGTCCCTTTTTAAGCTTTAATATTATAAAAAAATAAAAAATGGTTTTTCAAGTATCCCGTATCCCCCAAATCCGCAGATAAGACATATTTTTTAAAATAGAGGTTATTTTTGAAGGGGGAATGATGTGATTTAATCCACCTGAAGTAATTTCCTGTTTCTTTTTCTTCCTTCAAAACTTATGAAAAATTGAATTTTGACCTGAAATTAACATAAATCACCCATTCTAACCCATCCACTCCCCCCTAATACAAAACCCAACCTTAAACTACCACCTACGGTGCTAACGACATCCTTAACCTCCTGAACATCCTCTCCCAAGCCGAAGTAAAACCATAATCCTCAGAAAAAAAATCACCAACCTCCTCTCATCCACATGAACACAATTAAATACACACAACCAGATTTTCTCGTGA
>CAZJJV010000025.1:0-7172 GCA_964546415.1 uncultured Candidatus Saccharibacteria bacterium | reverse complement strand
ACCCCGCAATCTGTTCAGATAGTGACTAAGTGACTAAGTGACTCAGTGACTAAGTGACTAAGTGACTCAGTGAGGAAGTAGTGGCTATTTTCCTTTTAGTTTGGAAATGAAAATATTTATTCCCTTTGCTAAGCCATTATATCTTTTGTATAAAGCATTAAATTCCCCTCTTTTTATATAACCTAGATCTTTTGCTAAAATCAAGTGACAAATTGTTTCAGTTTAATTACTTCCTCACCCCCACTCAACCACTCAATAACTCAATAACTCAATAACTTAGTCACTCAGTGACTCAGTAAACTCTACAATGGCTAATTCCAATGGCAACTGGGGAATTGGGGAATATTTTATTTTGTTTTGGGCTTCCAAAAATAATTCTAAGGCTTTTTTAATCTCACTCTCCCCTATCTTTTCAGATTGGTTTTTAAGATTCTCAAACTCTTCTTTTGTTAATCCTCCAAAAAGAGGGTTGAAAGAAGAGCCAGTGATTTTTAAAATTAAAATCTTTCTCAAATATTCAATCAGGGTTTTTCCAAAAACCTCTAAGTCTTCCCCCATTTCTACTAAATCGTTTAAAAACCTTATAGCCTCTTTTGTTTTTTTAGAAAAAACCATCTCCACAAACTCAGCAATTTTTTTAACTTCTACCACCCCTAATAATGATTTTACATCTTCTAATTTAACCTCCTTTTTGTCAAAAGAGGTGAATACCTGATCTAATAAACTTTCAGCATCTCTCATTGAGCCTTGGGCATTTTGGGCAATTAATTCTAAGGCCGCTTTTTCAATTTTTATTTTTTCTTTTTGGCAAATAATTTCTAATTTTTTTAAAATTTCTGGAACAGTTAATTTCCTAAAATCAAATCTTTGGCAACGAGAAATAATAGTAGGAATCATTTTATGGATTTCGGTGGTCGCTAAGATAAAAATAGCATGGGAGGGAGGCTCTTCTAGGGTTTTTAAAAGAGCATTGGCCGCCTCTTTGGTTAATTGGTGGGCTTCATCAATAATAAAGACTTTGTACTTAAGCCTTGTTGGAGCAAATTTTATTCCCTCTCTGAGGTCTCTTATTTCATCAATTCCTCTATGGGAGGCAGCATCTATTTCAATGAGATCCACTGCCCTACCCTCTGAGATTTCTTTACAAGAAAAACATTGATTACAGGGCTCAAAGTCTCCCTTTTTTCGGTTTTGGCAATTTATTGCTTTAGCAAAAAGGCGGGCAATGGTCGTTTTTCCTGATCCCCGGGGGCCGTAGAACAAGTAGGCATGAGAGATTAATCCAGAAGAAATGGCATTGGTTAATGTCTTTACAATGTGTTCTTGGCCCACAAACTCGCTAAATTTTTGGGGCCTATATTTTCTATACAAAACCCAAGCCATATATCAAAATAAATTAAAACAAATATTTCAGATTGTCAAATTTTAATAATTTTTTCTTATGTTTTAAAGACAATATGTTTGTAGCCCAAAAAGTTCCAAATAGCCGAAATACAAGCTGCAATTATTCCTCCTATGTTTGCTAAAATTTTTCCCTCCAGTCCAAATTGTTCCCCTATTACATTAACTATCAAAGAAGCAGAGCCAACATTTATTAATAAACCAATTAAGGTAACTACAAAGAACTGGAAAAATTCTTTTACCACCCTTTCTTTTCCTGTTTTTTCAAAGGCCCAAAATTTATCTCCTAAAAACTTGCTACAGGTGGCGACAATAAAAGAGATTCCCTTGAAAAGAGAATAAAAGCTACCTTTGGCGATTCCAGAAATTAAAATTAAAAAATTTAACACCCCCAAATCCACCATCGTCGCCAAGGCTCCCACCAGCAAAAATTTTCCGGCTTGAAAAATCCATAAAAATTTCTTCCCCAAAACCCAACAAATCCACAAACCCAAAAGAGCCAAAACAGGAAGCAAAATAGCCAAAACCAAAAAAAGACCTGGGAAATCAACTCCTAAATTTTTCAAAATTCCATAAAAAAACCAAGCAATTATTTCACCAGAAATTAAAGCAAAAATGATATCAACTTTTTTCATTGGTTTATTTTAACAAAATTTTTAAATCTTTAAAAGACTATAAATAAAAATGGAGAGAAGGGAGTTTGCCCAAAAACCGTAGGGGGTTATGGTGGGAATAAGATTGAGAGGCGTCCCTTCTCTCCTTAATCTGAATCAGAAAAAGAAGCCTTATTAATAAAATTTTTGTTAAGGGACCCTATTTCCATTATTAAAAGATAAGGATTTTTTGTCAAGATTTTCAAAATAAAAGATTTTTGATAGAATAAAATCGTAATTATGCTAAAACTTTATAACAGTTTATCAAGAAAAAAAGAGAGATTTTCTCCTTTAAAGAACAAAAGGGCAAGATTGTATACCTGCGGGCCCACTGTTTATTGGTTCGCTCACATAGGAAACCTGAGGATGTATATTTTTGAAGATATATTAAAGCGGGTTTTAGAATATAACGGTTACAAGGTAAAGCATGCAATGAATATTACTGATGTGGGCCACCTGGTTTCTGACCAAGATGTAGGAGAAGACAAAATTTTGTTGGCTGCCCAAAAAGAGAAAAAAACCGCCCTTCAGGTAGCCAGGTTTTATGAAAGAGCATTTAAGAAAGACCTCAAACTTTTAAACATTAAAGAACCTAATATTTGGATGAGAGCCACCCAGACCATTAATGACCAAATTGAATTAATAAAGATTTTAGAAAAGAAAGGTTTTGTCTATTTGTTAGAAGATGGAGTATATTTTGATACCTCAAAACTTAAAACCTATGGAAGGTTGTGGCCGGCTAAAATGAAAATCTTGCCTGGGGCAAGGATTGAGGTGGTTGCTGGAAAGAAAAACCCTACAGATTTTGCCTTGTGGAAATTTTCTAAAGAAAAAAGAGAGTTAGAATGGGATTCGCCTTGGGGGCGAGGATTTCCTGGATGGCATACTGAATGTGTGGTGATGGCCAAAAAGGCTTTGGGTATTCCTTTTGATATTCATTGTGGTGGTATAGACCATATTTTGATTCATCATACCAATGAAATTGCCCAGGCTGAAGCCGCTTTTGGAAAGATTTTGGCTCGATTTTGGCTTCATGGAGAATTTTTAATCGTGGAAGGAAAAAAAATGGCAAAATCTGAGGGCAATGTTTTTATTTTAGAAGATTTGATAAAAAGAAAGTTCCATCCTTTATCTTTCCGCTATTTTTGTTTAACTGCCCATTATCGCTCAAAACTTAATTTTACCTGGAAGGCCCTAGAATCTGCCCAAAATGCCCTAAATAACCTTTATCAAAAAATATTAGAGTTAAAATCAAAATCAAAGAAAGAAAAAACAAAAAAGAGTTTTTTGGCCAAGATTTATCAAAAAAAATTTTTAAATTTTATTAATGACGATCTTGATACCCCCAAGGCTTTAGCTTTAATGTGGGAACTTTTTTCTGAAGAAAAAATTTCGGCCCAACAAAAACTTCAACTTTTATTAGATTTTGATCGAGTTTTTGGATTAGACCTAAAAAGGGTTAAAGCGCCCAAGATTCCCAAAAAGATAAAAGAATTGGTTAAACTCAGGGAGTTATATCGTCAAGAGAAAAAATTTAAAAAAGCAGACGAGATTAGAGAAAAAATAAAAAAACTTGGGTTTTGGGTAAAAGACACAAAAGAGGGACCCCAGATTAAAAAAATTTAAATCTTGATATTTTTAAAAATTGTGATAAATTAAAATGTATGCCAGAGAAAATTCCTGGGAAATTGCCCCCCCAAAACATTGAAGCAGAAAAGTCCGTTTTGGGATGCTTGATGGTAGATAAAAATGCCATCATTAAGGTGGTAGATTTTTTGAGGCCTGAAGATTTTTATCGAGGCATCCACCAAGAGATTTACCGCGCCTGCCAGGAATTATTTGCCAAGGGAGAGCCCATCGATCTTTTATCGGTTTCTAATAGATTAAAAGAGAAAGGGCTTTTAGAAGAGGTGGGAGGCGTTTCTTATTTAACAGAATTAGTAGAATCTGTTCCCGCCCCAAGCCATGTTTTAAATTATGCAAAGATTGTCCAAAGAAAACGGGTTTTAAGAGATTTGATTGCTGTTAGTCAAGAAATTGAGGCTTTGGGTTATAACGAGACAGAAGATACCGAATCCCTTTTAGATGAAGCCGAACATAAAATATTTAGTATTGCCCAAAAAAGTTTAAGCCAAGACTTTATTCCAGTAAAAGACACCTTAGAGGCGGCCTTTGAAAGAATAGATAAACTTTACCGAAAAGAAACAGGAACCAGAGGAGTGCCTACCGGTTTTATAGAATTAGACAATCTTTTGGCTGGGCTTCAAAAATCAGATTTAATTATTTTGGCTGCCCGCCCAACAATGGGAAAATCTGCCCTATCTTTTAATATCGCCGCCAATTTGGCCATTAACCACAAAATTCCGGTCGGGATTTTTAGTCTAGAAATGTCAAAAGATCATATTGTGGATCGTTTAATTTCCAGTATTTCTGGGGTGGATTTATGGAGATTAAGAACCGGTCGGCTTTCAGAAGAAGGCGAAGAAAATGATTTTACCAGAATAAGGGAAGCCCTTTCGGTATTATCTGAAGCCCCTATTTTTATTGATGATGCGGCCACCTCTACGGTATTGCAAATGAAAGCAATGTGCCGGAGATTACAAGCAAATCATGGTTTGGGCTTGGTAATTATTGATTATCTTCAATTGATTGAGCCCCTTACCCCTGATGCCGGTCCTGTCCAACAGGTGTCAGAAAACTCCCGAGCCCTAAAAGCAATGGCTCGAGAGCTTGATGTGCCAGTGTTGGTAATTTCTCAGCTTTCTCGAGCAGTTGAGCAACGTTCTCCTCAAATACCCAAACTTTCTGATTTGAGGCAGTCAGGAACCATTGAACAAGATGCTGATGTGGTTTTGTTTATTTACCGAGAAGATCGTTATCGCCCAGAGACCTCCCGCAAGGGTATTGCCGATATTATAGTAGCCAAACACCGAAATGGGCCAGTTGGTAAGGTGGAACTTTATTTTGATGAAAGAACAGTCAGTTTTAAAAACCTAGAAAAAGGTTTGGGCTTTGAAGAGTCAGAGACAGAAGCATAAATGTACTCCCCTACCATTCAAAAACTAATTGATTTATTTTCTAAATTTCCCACCGTGGGTCCTCGAACCGCCGCCCGTTTTGTTTTTTATCTTTTAAGATTACCCAAAAAAGAAATCCAAGGGTTGATTGAGGCTATTTTAAAACTTAAAAAAAATATAAAATTCTGTCCTCTTTGTTTTTCTCCCTTTGAGGGGGAAGGAAATCTTTGTAAAATTTGCGCTGATTCTTCTCGAGATAAATCCCTTTTGTGTGTAGTAGAAAAGGAAGCCGATTTGGTGGCAATTGAAAAAACCCAAAAATATAAAGGGGTTTATTTTATATTGGGAGGCACCATTTCTAATCTAAAAAAAGAAAAAATAAAAAACCTAAGAATAGAAGAGTTAAAAGAAAGAATCAGGAAAGACCCCGAAATAAAAGAAATTATCTTGGCCTTTAATTCTACCCTTGAGGGAGAGACAACCAGTTTGTATTTAGAGAGAATTTTAAAATCTTTTAATAAAAAAATTAGTAAGCTGGGTCGGGGCTTACCTGTAGGTGGAGAATTAGAATACGCTGACGAGGAAACCCTGGGATCGGCTTTGGAAAGCAGGAAATAAACTTGCTTTAGGTTTCAATTTTTGTAATCTCTACTTCTGTAAAGGGTTGGCGATGACCCTTTTTTACTTTATATCTTGTTTTTGGTTTATATTTGAAAACGATTACTTTTTCCGACCTACCTTGATTGACAATTTTTCCAATCACTTTCGCTCCCTTCACCAAAGGATCTCCTATTTTAATACTTTTTCCTTTTTGTAATAGCAAAACCTCCTCAAAAACAACCTCTTTGTTTTTTTGGCCTTCAATTTTTTCAATTTTTATTTTTTCCCCGGGGGCAACCAAATATTGCTTCCCCCCGCTTTTAATTACTGCCAACATATTTTATATTTTTATATTATTAAATTTCTTTGGGTTTTTCAATTTCAGGATGAATATCTTTCCCCTCTTCTAATTTGAGCATTTTTATTCTTTCTAATCTACTTAATAATCTTCCGTATCTAGATTGGACCCTTTCTGAGGCTTTTTTAACATTTTCGATATGGCCGCTCAAGACCGAAAGTTCCTTTCCGAAATTTAAAGATTCTTGTTCTAAAGCCTTCAAGCTTTCTAATATTTTTCTTGAGGCTTCTTCAATCTTGGCTCCTTCCAAGCCAATTAAAATTATTTTTAAAAAATAATAAAAAGTATTGGGAGAAACCAGAATAACCTTTTTTTCTTTAGCATAATCTAATAACCGTTGGTGATTAGAGACAATTTCAGTAAAAATTGATTCAGCTGGGATATACATTATAGCATAATCTAGGGTGCCTTCTTGGGGTAAAATGTATTTTCGCGAAATATCATCAATATGTTTTTTAATATCTCGGATAAATTCTTTTTGGCAAAACTCTTTTTCTTCCTCTTTGGCTTTTAAATATCTTTGAAAGCTTTCCATAGGAAACTTAGAATCGATAGGTATAATACCGTTTTTGGTTTTCACTATAGCATCAACGGTTTCCCCTTCTGAAAATCGGTATTGGGTTTGAAAATTATTTTGAGGCAAAACCTGAGCCAACAAATCCTTCAATACCTCTTCTCCTATTCCTCCTCTAATTTTGGGAGATCGTAAGAAATCTTGAAAGTCTCTAAGGGTGTGACCAATTTCTCTGATTCTGCCCAACTCTTCAACAATTTTTGAAAAGCCATCACCAAAGTTCCTTTTTAAACTCTCCAAATCCTGCCTGAGGTTTAAAAAGTTTAAGGTTAATTCTTCTCTCTCTTTCTTTTTTAGTTCTTTTTTCAAAAATAAAATCAAGCTGCCGGCAAATCCAAGCAAAAACAAAAAAGAGATTAAAACGATAATAAAAATAGTAGACATCATTTTTATTCTACTATTTTTTATAAAAAAATCAAATCCCTTGACGCTTAAAAAGCTTAGAAAACCTAAGGTTTTAGGCACAAGCCCCAACAGAAGTCTGACCCCTGTTAAAATCTAAGTTCTTTTCCAAATCCACCCTGCGTTAAACAAATTTCTTAATCTAATTTTCTTATTAAGTAAACTTC
>CAZJJV010000024.1:0-7556 GCA_964546415.1 uncultured Candidatus Saccharibacteria bacterium | reverse complement strand
CCGCTAAAAGATTTGATTTTGGAGATAGGAATAGCAGAAACCCTGCCCTGAGAATCAACCGTTATTAATCCTAATGCCTTACCATCAATATTAAACAAAGGAGCGCCCTTTATTTTTTTGTCTTCGAAAATGTTTGTCTCAATAATATCTTGGTCAAATCTCTTAATAATCCCTTCATTGGTTGTGGTTTCAATCTCTTTTTCTTTTAAAAGCTTGGCTACTAAAAACACTCTTTCGCCTAACTTTGTTTTTTCTAAATCGGCAAAATCAACAGTGGGCAAGCTTTCTTTTTCCAGTTTTATCAAGGCTAAATTTTCTTTTAGGTCTCTTTTTAAAATTTGGAAAGGGGTTTTCTCGCCTTCAATATAAAAACTAAACTTTGAGCCCCTAGGAACCAGTTCTGCTAAAGTAACCACCAAACCATCTGAGGTCAAAATTAAACCACTCCCCTCTAAAACCTTTCCGCTCACGGTCTGGCTTTGAAGATAAATAGTAGAGTTTTTTACTTTTTCAATAGCCCCCCTTAAGGCGGTGTTTTCTTGAATAAAAACCTCTTTTCTCTCTGTTACATATATAGGGGTTTTTTCTAAACGGTATTGGTAAAAAAGAGGCCTTTCCACAAAATAAGGCCAGAAAATTTGATCTGCAAAGATCCCCCCAACCATTCCTATAATAAAAATAGCGATGATTTTTAAAATGTTTTTAGCCATCTTAATTTAAAATTAAACTTTAACTTTCTCTTTTTTTCTTTTTCTTAAAGATCTAAGCAGTTCCTTTTCTGTATTAATCACAATTTCTTTCTGTTTCACATCTACTACTACCCTATCACTTTCTTTTATTTCCCCAGAAACAATTTTTAGGGCTAATGGATCCAAAATTAATTTTTGAATTACCCTCTTTAGAGGCCGAGCACCTAAATTGGGGTCAAAACCCCTTTCTGCTAAAAGTTCTTTCACGGGCTCGGTTACCTTAAGAGTAATATTTTTTCCCTTCAACCTGTTATAGACCTTCTCAAGTTCTAAATCAACAATCTTTTTGATTTCTTTTTTGCCTAAGTAATTAAAAATGATTATCTCGTCAATCCGGTTTAAAAATTCTGGGCGAAATCTTTCTTTTAGGGCTCCCATTACTTTCTCTCTTAAGGCTTCCCTTTGGGCTTTTTCTTCATCTGAAGGAACAAATCCTAAAGAGGCCTCTTTGGCAATAATATCTGAACCAATATTAGAGGTCATAATTAAAATAGTGTTTTTAAAAGAAGCCACCCTTCCTTTAGCGTCAGTTAGCCTTCCATCTTCTAAAATCTGGAGTAAAATATTAAAAACCTCAGGGTGGGCTTTTTCAATCTCATCGAACAAAATCACTGAATAGGGTCTTCTTCTTACTTTTTCGGTTAATTGTCCTCCTTCCTCATAACCCACATAACCTGGAGGGGAACCAATCATTTTAGCAACCGCGTGTTTTTCCATATACTCTGACATATCCAGCCTAATTAAAGCATTTTCATCATTAAAAAGGAATTCTGCCAAAGCCCTTGCGGTTTCAGTTTTCCCTACTCCAGTAGGTCCCAAAAAGAGAAATGAACCCAAGGGCCTTTTTTCTTCTGAAATACCAGCCCTTGCTCTTCTAATGGCATTAGAAATTGCTTTTATGGCTTCTTCTTGGCCTATCACCCTTTTAGATAATATCTTTTCCATATTTTCTAATTTTTTGGCCTCCTCTTCTAATAATCTGGTTACTGGAATGCCTGTCCAGCGAGAAACCACCTTAGCCACATCTTCTTCGGTCACCTCTCCTTTAACTAAACTTCTCTTTTTTTGAATTCGAGCCAATTTTTTCTCGGTAGATTTTAACTCTTTTATTAATTGAGGAATCTTGCCATATTTAATCTCTGCTACTTTCTGGAAATCGGCTTGGCTGACGGCCTTTTCTGCTTCAAAACGTAATTCCTCAATTTCTTTTTTAAGGTTTCTCACTTTAGTAATTAACTCTCTCTCGGTTTGCCACCTTGCCTCTATTTCTTTGGCTTTTTCGTTAAGGTCGGCCAGTTGTCTTAAAATAGCCTTTTGCCTTCTTTGATAGCCCTTCTCTTTTTTAATAGCCTCCATCTCAATCTCCAATTTCTTAATCTCCTCTTTAACTTGCTGTAATTCAGCCGGCTCTGATTCTATTTCTAATCTTAAGGAAGACATTGCCTCATCCATTAAATCTATTGCCTTATCTGGCAAAAACCGGTCGGTAATATATCTGGCTGCTAATTGAGCACAAGCCCTCAAGGCATTATCAGTAATTTTTACGCCATGATGGAGTTCATATTTTTCTTTTATGCCTCGTAAAATGGTAATAGTGTCTTCAATTGAGGGTTCGGTTACAAAAACCGGCTGAAACCTTCTTTCTAAAGCCGGATCTTTTTCAATATATTTTTGATATTCTTTTAGGGTGGTGGCCCCAATGGCTCTTAATTCGCCTCGGGCTAAAGCAGGTTTTAGCAAGTTAGAAGCATCAATGGCGCCCTCAGCCGCTCCAGCACCCACCAAGGTGTGAAGTTCGTCAATAAATAAAAGATATCGTCCGCCCGCTTTTTGAATCTCTCTTAATAAAGCCTTTACCCTTTCTTCAAACTCTCCTCGATACCTTGTGCCAGCCACCAAGGCTCCCAAATCTAAACTAATAATTTCTTTATCTCTTAAACTGTCTGGCACCTGACCGGTCACAATTTTTTGAGCCAAGCCCTCAACAATAGCCGTCTTCCCCACTCCGGCCTCTCCAATCAAAACAGGGTTGTTCTTTTTTCGCCGACACAGAATTTCCATTAAGCGATGGATTTCTTTTTCTCTTCCAATCACTGGGTCTAGTTTCCCTTGTCTAGCTAATAAAGTTAAATTTCTGGCGTATTTTTCAATTACCTGATATTTTGATTCGGGTTCAGGATCAGTTATTCTCTGCCCTCCCCTTACTTTTGTTAATTCTTTTGAAAAGGTTTGATAATCTAGTTTTTTGAACTCTAAAGTCGCAGTTTTGGCTCCAGGTTGGATAAGAGTGGCCTTATCTAAAATTTCTCTGGCTTTTGTGTCGGTGTCTAAAAGAGCCAAAAATAAGTGCTCAACAGAAATATATTCATCATTCATTTTCAGGGCTTCTTGTCTAGCCCTATCTAAAACCTTAGCCATATCTTGGGTAAGATAAAATTGGCCGAAAACTTGGGGTGAAGCCACTACCGGCAATCTTCCAATGGCAATCCTGGCCTTCTTTTTTAAATCCTCAATGTTTACTCCTATTCTTTGAAGTAAATTCAAAACCACGCTTTCTTCTTGGGAAAGCAAAGCATACAAAAGGTGAAGGGCATCAATTTGTTGTTGGCCCATTTCTCGAGAAAGATCCTGAGCCGACAAAATGGCCTCTTGAGCCTTGTGAGTGAATTGAGCTCCGTTCATATTTATAATTATAGTTCTTAAGATAAAAAAGTCAATTTTGTATTAAAAAAATCAAAATGTTAATTGGGTCCTTTTTATATAGGAGTTGGAATTAAAAAGACGCCAGAAGTTTTAAAAAGGGTTTGTTGGTTGATTGTCTTATTCGCTAGTTCTTTCTTCTAAAACTACCTCAAGGGTTTTGATTTCTCTCCCTCGTAAAATCTTCAAAACCACCTTATCGCCAGGATTGTATTTTCTAATAATCTTGGCTAGAGAATTTTCAGAAGTAATTTTTTCGCCATTAAATTCTAAAATAATGTCTCCCTCTTTTAATCCTGCCTTATCAGCAGCCGATCCCTTAACAACCCCTGGTTCTCCTGGACCTCCAACAATCCAGGCTCCATAATTTACCGGTAAATTGTTTTCTTTTTGAATTTCTTCGGTAACAATTATGTATCTTATTCCTAAAAAAGGATAAATAATTTTGCCAAACTTTTTAACCTGTTCAATATCTTTTTTGGCTTTGTTAATAGGAATAGCAAAACCAATATTTTGGGCTTCTAAAACCATTGCGGTATTAACCCCAACCACCTCCCCTTGAAGATTCAAAAGGGGGCCTCCTGAATTTCCTCTGTTTACTGCTGCATCTGTTTGAATCACGTCTTCTAATGTCTCAACAAGCCCTCCCCCAGAGGCGGTAATTGTTCTTCCTAAACCAGAAATTACTCCCACCGAAACTGAATTCCTAAACTCTCCCAAAACATTACCAATAGCAATCACTGTTTGGCCAATCTCTAATTTATCAGAATCGCCTAATTTTAGGGTGGGAAAGGGCTTTAGAACAAAGTTTCCCTCTTCGTCTGTAATCCCCTCTTTCTCAATTTTCAAAATAGCGATATCTTGGAAAGGATCTCTGGCTAAAACCCTTGCCGGAAATTTCTTACCTTCTACCGTGAAAACAGTATATTCTGCATCGGTTTCTGAAACCACATGCTTGTTGGTTAAAACCAAACCATCCTCTGAAACAATGAAGCCTGTTCCCCAGGCCACCTCTTTTTTTTCAAAACCCTTTTGGCGATATTCAGGAATTCTAAATTTAAATGGTAAAGGGCCAAAAAAGGGCTCTAATTCTTCAAAAGGGTTTCTAAAATATCTTTCAATAATTGGCACATCTTTGCTCACCACAATACTTACTACTGCTGGTGAAGCTTTTTTTACTACTTGGATTATTGCTTCTTCATGAGAGGTCCTGGCTAAATAAGAAGGGTTGGGCTCTTTTTTGCTAACCTCAACATTAAAAGGGGAATTAATTAATGAGTAAA
This sequence comes from uncultured Candidatus Saccharibacteria bacterium, assembly GCA_964546415.1. Classification (GTDB taxonomy): domain Bacteria; phylum Patescibacteriota; class Minisyncoccia; order Minisyncoccales; family CAZJJV01; genus CAZJJV01. The sequence goes on along the minus strand of CAZJJV010000024.1, from coordinate 2,824 downwards.
AATAACCACTAGAAATTATCCCAGCCAAAAACCCACAAAAACTGGAAAGAAAAATAGACAATACTAAAATCCAAAAAAATTTTGAAGGTTTGGGAAATTTAATTTTTGGAGGCTTGATTTGAGGCAACTGATAGAGGTTCATATATTTAATTTTAAATTTTTAAAAGTTTTTTACAAGATTTTTTATTTCCTCCCAAATCTCTTTTTTGTTTTGCTTTTCTTTTAGCCAATACCACCATTCTCCTCCCCAAAAATAAAAAACGTCAAGACCGGTCTTTTTGGCAAACCTAATGTTTTCCCTTAATTGATTTAAATTCATTGTTTTTTCTTGTTCAAAAGGGGGCGACCAATAAAGTAAGGTTTTGCCCCAGGGCTCAGCCTGAAGTTCAACGCATATTACTTTTTTCCCAAAAAGATGTTTTATTAACTGAACTCTCCGCCAATAATAAATGGGAGTGAAGGGATATTTTAGATAAACCCCTAACTCTTTAAAATAAACTATCCGGTGGAGGGTAATTCCTACAACATCTCCCAATTGGGCCGGTGTTATCCAAAAGGAAAACTCCCCACTATCTGAAATAATAATTTTTCTTTTATCCAAAGATCTCACCAAATCAATTTCTTTTTTTAAAAAACTTTTTTGGGGCCACCATTGAGGACATTCGCCAAACTTGAAGAAGGGTTCGTTCTCTATCTGCCAGTAGAGAATGTGAGAATAGTTTTTGTATCTCAAAACTATCTTTTTAATTAATTCCAAAATTTCTTCTTGTTGAAATTCTTTTTTTAAATCTTTTGCCCAAAAAGGCAAATGACATTCTGGCCAACGCCCGGTTTTCATTCCCAAAACCAGAATTACTTTAGCGTTTCTTTTTTGGGCTTCTTTAACTTGCCAATCCAAATCAGAAAACTCAAAAGCATCTTTTTTTGGTTCTATTAAATCCCAATGGGTAATAATTTTAATATTTTTTATTTTTAAATCATCTAATAGGGCCAAAAAAACCTCTTTCCAGTCTAAACCCAAGCCCTCAGCCTGCTTTTGAGAAAAAACCACCCCCCATTGGATCTCTTTAGCTGATCTCTCTTTGCCAATAAAAAGAAAACAAAATATAAAAACAATAAAGAGAAAGATTAATATGAAAAAAATTTTTAAAGCATCAATCATACTATTTTAAAGAGGCTAAAAAAGCAAACCCTATAATAATTAAAAGGGTGGCTATTAATTTTTGTTTCAAAACCCTTCCTTCCATTTCTTCTTTTAAAAGATGGGGGGCTTTTTTAGCCAAAATAAAAACCAACCCCAACAAAAAGAGATATCTGGTGCCTTCCAAAGCATTAATAAGGGGGATTTGATCTAATCTGGCCAAAACCACTGCATAGTTTTGGAGAAAAAAAGCACCGGCTGAAAAAACCTGAGCAAAAATAAAAGGCAACAAAACCTTCTTTTGGGTAATAGGTTTTTTCTGAAAAACAGTTTCTTTAATGTTGCCCAGCACTAAAAATAAAAGACCTGTTAATACCCCTCCTAATCGCATCCAGATAAATCCAGAAATGAAGGGTTGGGTAAGATAAACTCTTTTCATTAAAAGAAAACCGAAAGCAAAAAATATTGCTGCCATCAAAGGAAATTTTAGGTCTTGCAAAGAAAGAGAAGGTTTTTTGAGAGTAATTAAAACACTGCCAGAAATTAAAAATAAAAGGGGTAATAAATATTTCCAATCAATTAATCCTTTTTCAAAAGAGGTGATGAGTAAGATAAGGTAAGTAAGAACCGGTAAGAGGCCATTGATGGCTGGAATTACTCGAGAAACTTCGTTGTGATAGATGGCCAAATAAAGAAAATAAGTGGCCAATATCCAAACTGCTCCCGCCAACAAACTCCAAAAAAGATTTTCAATACCAGGAAAATAAAATCCAAGGGGTACCAAGACCAAAGCCAAAAGCCCTAACATTCCTACATAAAAAGCATAAACCTTAGGATGAGGTAGAGGACCTGCTAAAAGATAGCGATCAATCAAAGAGACCAAGGCAAAAAAGAAATAAGATAAAATGGTGATTAAGAGCCAGAGCATTTTTCAATTATTTTATTAATATTAAAAACCCCTAATTTTTTTCCTTCAATAAAGGCTTCCATAGCCATTTCAGCCAAATAGCCATTATTTAACCAATCAAACAACCATTGATCTACATGGTTTAATTTTTCTTGATAAATTCCAAATCCTGATTTGAGAAGCCATCTCATATTAAATTCTTCTTGAGAGCCAATGGGAGGAGAAATAATTATTGGAATTCCTAAGGCAGAATAAAAAGAGAGTTCTGAGGGTTTGGTCCATAAAATATCTGTTTTTCTCAAGGCCTTATTGAATTTTTCAAAATAGTCCTCAATATCTTTTCCATACAAAATTTCAATTAGACCGATATACCGGTACATCGGTCCGTTTTTTGAGAGGAGGTTAAGCTTTTGAAGGCGTTTCTCAAAATAATTTTTTACTTTTTCTTTAATACCAGCAGATAAAATCAATTTAACTTCGCCTTTTTTGATTTTTGGGGCCAATACCTGGGCTATCTTTATTCCTATTTCTTTTTGGGCCCCTGCCCCTCCTACTGAAAACAAAATAGTAAGAGGGTGGTCTGGTTTTGAAGGAAGTTTCCCCAAACTACTTTCAATAAGGATCTTGTATTTTTTAAAATATCTTTTTTGGGGATCCAAATTCAAAAGCCGATACCTTAAATCCTCTTTTAAAATTTCCATTTCCTCTTTGCCAATGTTTTCTATTGGTAAGGGATATCCAGTTAAAAATATGTTCTCTGGATTTACTCCATAAAG
>CAZJJV010000023.1:0-7622 GCA_964546415.1 uncultured Candidatus Saccharibacteria bacterium | reverse complement strand
AAATAATTCTTCCCACACTGGTTTCTATAAATTTATCTTTCTTTTCTCCTTTTACCCCCCTTACTTTTATTAGCTCTTTAACATCTACCTGGCCAAACTCCTGGGCCAAACAAGCCTCTTGAGGCGAACCAAAAACAGGAATTTCTTTTTCTTCTCTCTTTTTGCTAATGGTGGTTAACCAATAACAACCTAAGGCAATATCTTGATAAATGGTTACCACCGGAAAACCAGTGGCAGGTTTTAAAAGATTCAAGGGCCCCAACATTATTTCTTTAGCTTCTTTTTGGGCAATCTCAGAAAGAGGAAGGTGAACAGCCATTTGGTCTCCATCAAAATCAGCGTTAAAAGCCACACAAATCATTGGATGGATCCTAATAGCCTCTCCCTCAATCAAAACTGGATAGAAGGCCTGAACTCCCAAACGGTGAAGGGTGGGGGCTCGGTTAATTAATAATAATTTGTCTTTCACCACTTCTTCTAAAATTGCCCAAACCTCATCAGTCTCTGATTCAATCAATCTGGAGGCTCCCCGAACATTATAAGCCAATTCTTTTTCTAAAATCTTTCTAATCACAAAAGGCCTGAAAAGTTCTAAAGCCATTCTTTTGGGAATCCCCACCTGATTTAATTTCAATTCTGGTCCCACCACAATTACTGATCTCCCAGAATAATCGACTCTTTTTCCTAAAAGATTTTGGCGGAATCTTCCCTGCTTGCCCTTTAACATATCAGCCAAACTCTTTAATAGCCTTCTTCCCCCGGTAGTGGCTTGAGTAGTGGTGCCTTTCCGCATTGTATTATCAATCAAGGCATCTACCGCTTCTTGAAGCATTCTTTTCTCATTTCTAACAATCACTTCTGGGGCGCCAATCTCTAAAAGATATTTTAATCTGTTATTTCTATTAATCACTCTTCGATAAAGATCATTTAAATCAGAAGAGGCATACCTTCCTCCGTCTAACTGAACCATTGGTCGTAAATCAGGAGGCAAAACGGGCAAGACTGTTAAAAACATCCATTCAGGCCTCACTCCAGACCTCAACATTCCTTGAAACATTTTTAATCTAATTAAAATCTTTCTTCTTCTGTCTGGGGTGGCTTTTTCTAATTCTTTTTTCATCTTCTCAATCTCTGCTTTTAAATCAATTTTTTCAAAAATCTTTTTTAAGGTTTCAGCCCCGGTCCCCGCTTCAAATACTTCACCGTATTTTAAAGAAAGTTCCCGATATTCGATTTCGGGCAACACCCTCAATGGTTTAATTCCTAAAACCTCTTCTTTGGCTTTATCTCTGGCTGCTTTTAATTCGTTCAAAACCTTCAATCTTTCTTTCTCGCTCATTTTTTCTTTTGCCTTTTGCGTTTTGCCTTTTGCATTTTGCCTTTTACTTTTTGCATTTTGTATTTTTAATTTTGCCTTTTGTTTGTATTCTTTCTCAATCTCTTCTAATACCTTCTTTTTAGCCTCTTCATCAACATGGGTAATAATATAACCCGCAAAATAAATTACCCTTTCTAACTGTTGCATTGAAATATCTAAAACCAAACCCATTCTTGAAGGCACTCCTTTTAAAAACCATATGTGACTGCAAGGAGTAGCCAATTTGATATGCCCCATTCTTTCCCGTCTAACAATTGATTTGGTTACTTCTACTCCGCAGCGATCACAAACTATTCCCTTATAGCGAATCCTTTTATATTTCCCACAATAACACTGATAATCTTTTTCAGGCCCAAAAATTCTTTCACAAAAGAGCCCATCTTTTTCTGCTCTTTGGGTGCGATAATTGATGGTTTCGGGTTTTGTCACTTCCCCATGAGACCAACTCAAGATATCCTCTGGGGAAGCCAACCTTATTCTGATTGCCTCTATGTTTTCAACCTTCATAAATTATTTTTTATTTTTTGATTTTTCTTTTTCTTCCTCTTTGGGTTCTGGCCTTTTTTCTCTTATTTCCACGCTAAAACCCATCGATTTTAATTCAGAAACCAACAAATTAAAGGAAGCAGGCACATTGGGAGTTTTAATCTCTTCTCCTTTCAAGATGGCCTCATAAGCAGCTGCCCTTCCTGGCACATCGTCAGATTTTATGGTAAGCATTTCTTGTAAGGTGTGGGCTGCTCCATATCCCTCCAAGGCCCACACCTCCATTTCCCCAAACCTTTGCCCACCAAACTGGGATTTTCCACCTAATGGTTGCTGGGTAATTAAAGAATAAGGCCCAATAGATCTGGCATGAATCTTATCTTCTACCATATGAACCAATTTCATCATATAAATCTGGCCTACTGTAATTTTTTGAGGAAATGGGAGACCGGTCCTTCCATCGTACAAGGTCACCTTTCCATCTTCTGGTAAACCAGCTGCCTTTAACTCTCTTTTGATATCTTCTTCGGTAGCACCGCTTAATCCAGGAGAGATAGCAAAATATCCTAATTTTTTAGCTGCCCAACCCAGGTGGGTTTCTAAAATCTGCCCAATGTTCATTCTAGATAAAACCCCTAATGGATTTAAAACAATATCTACCGGAGTACCATCCTCTAAAAAGGGCATCTCTTCAATTGGTAAAACCTTAGAGATAACTCCCTTATTACCATGGCGACCGGCTAATTTATCACCTGCCTGAATTTTTCTAACTTGGCCCACCTCTACAATAATCTTCTTTAAAACCCCGGGGTCTAATCTATGACCCTTTTCTCGAGAAAACACCTTAATATCAATTACTCTCCCCTTTTTACCATGCTCCATTAACAAAGAGGTATCTTTCACATCTTTGGCTTTTTCCCCAAAAATGGCTCTTAATAATCTCTCTTCAGCGGTTAAATCTGCTTCACCCTTTGGAGAAATCTTACCCACTAAAATATCGTTAGGACCAACCTCGGCTCCTATCCTGATAATTCCCTCTTCGTCTAAATCTTTTAGTTTTTCTTCAGAAACATTTGGAATATCAGCGGTTGTTTGTTCTGGGCCCAACTTTGTCTCTCTTACATCACACTCAAAACTTTCAATATGGAGCGATGTAAAAACATCGTCTCTCACCAATCTTTCTGAAATCAAAACAGCATCTTCAAAATTTCCTCCTCGCCAGGACATAAAGGCTACTAAAATATTTTTCCCTAAAGATAAAAATCCTTTAGAGATTGCTCCCCCCTCAGTTAAAATATCGCCTTTTTTTACTTTTTGGCCCTTTTTAACAACCGGCCTTTGATCCAAACAAGTATATTGATTGGTTCTCACAAATCTTTTTAAATAATACACCTTGGGTCTTTTCCCTTTTTCTTTTGGCTTTATTGTAATATGGTTAGCATCTACTTCTGTAACCACCCCATCTTCTTCAGCCACTAAAATTTGACCCGAATCTCGAGCCACCTTCTCCTCTACTCCTGTCATTACCAAGGGAGGATCTGGATTCACCAAGGGAACTGCCTGTCTTTGCATATTAGAACCCATCAAGGCTCGGTTGGCATCGTCGTTTTGTAAAAAGGGAATCAAAGAAGTAGCAATAGAAATAGATTGCTGGGGAGAAACATCACAAAAATCAATTTTCTCCCTTTCAATAATTCCTGGTTCACCAAAAATCCTTGCCTCTACCTTTTTGGCTAAAATTTTCCCTTTATCATCCACAGGAATTATTCCTGAAGCGATTGCATATTTTTCTTCTTCATAGGCATTTAAATATCTAATTTCAGATGTCACCCTTCCTTTTTCTACTTTATAATAAGGGGTTTCTAAAAAGCCGTAGGGATTAACTTTGGCATAAGAAGCCAAATAGGTAATCAATCCAATATTGGGTCCTTCTGGGGTTTGAATGGGGCAAATACGTCCGTAATGAGAAGGTTGAACATCTCTCACCTCAAAACCTGCTCTTTCTCTGGTTAGACCCCCGGGCCCGGTAGCCGATAATCTTCTTTTGTGTTCCAACTCGGCCAAAGGGTTTTGATTATCCATAAATTGACATATCTGGCTAGAGGTGAAAAATTCTTTGATCACTGCCGTTATCGGCCGGGGATTAATTAATTGGGAAGGGGTAACAGTAGAAATATCAAGCGTAGACATTCTATCTTTAACAATTCTTTCTACTCTCATAAAACCAACCCTTAGTCGATTAATAAGCATTTCATTCAAAGCCCTTACCCTTCGGTTGCCCAAATGATCAATTTGATCAGGTTTGGCGTTTGGGTCATTGTTTAGCCTAATAATTTCTCTTATTACTGCAATCACATCTTCTGGCGTTAACTTTCTCTCCTCCACCGAAATTTCAACTGGTTCTCCTTTTTTTGTTTTTTTGTTCTTTTTTAATTCCGGCAACCTCTGCCACATTCTCCACCTTCCCACTTTTGAAAGATCATAACGAGTAAAATTGAAGAACATATTAAAAATCAGATCTCTTGCAGTATCAGGGGTAGCCATATCTCCCGGTCTTAATCTTTGATAAATTTCTACCAATGCTTCGGCTTGGTTGTGGGTAGGGTCTTTTTTTAGTGTGGCCTCAACATAATCTATTTCTCCCCGATTTACATCTTGGAAAAGTTCTTTAATTTGAAGGTCGTTATCAATACCAAAAGCCCGCAACAAAGTAGTAGCGGGCACTTTTCTTTTTCTGTCAATTTTTACCTCAATGCTTCCAGATAAATCTGTTGCAAATTCTAACCAGGCACCCCTGTTGGGAATAATTTTAGCCCCAAAACATTTTTTCCCTTGAATAATTTGAAGGTTAAAAAAGGCACCGGGAGAACGAATCAATTGAGAAATAGCCACTCTTTCTACTCCATTAACAATAAAAGTTCCCCTTTCAGTCATCAAGGGGAAATCACAAAGGAAAATTTCTTGTTCTTTTATTTCTTTGGTCTGAAGATTTACCAATCTGACCCTTGCCTTCAGGGGCGCTTCATAACTATCATTGTTTCTTCTGGCTTCAAGATCATTTTTATACTTTGGTTTATCTAATTTATAATCCAAAAACCATAATTCCAACTCTTTACCAGTATAATCACGAACAGGAGAAATTTCTTCAAAAAGTTCTTTTAGGTCGTGTTCCCAAAACCTTTTCCAGCCCTCTTTTTGGAGAGTTAATAGATAAGGGAGAGGGAGAAAAATTTTTGATTTTCCAAAATTTTTTAATGCAATTTTTTCCATATTAAAAAAGATATAAAAAAATTTAAAAAAGGCCTATTTTATCCCCTTAGGTTTGAATATAAGGTATTAAATTGTTTACAAAAATAAAGACAGAAAATTTTCTACCTTAAAAGAAATCAAATATAATTTTAATCTAACCAAAAGGCCTTGTCAAGTATAATTGCGTCCCAAGTCCTCTTTTTTTGCTTTGATTTGCTTTTTTCTATTTTTCTATCCTCTCTGGCGGAAGTTCTTCAATGGGTGGTTGGCTGGGAGTAATACCCTCAAGAGCCGGCTTGTTGTTCTTTAGATTTTCTAAAATCTTTTTCACTAAAGAATTGTCCGGATTGAGTTCAGCAATTTTTTCAAATTGCTCAATAGCCTCTTCCTTTTTACCCTCTGTGTCGTAAATCAATCCCAGATAATAACGGGCATTAGAATAATTAGGATTTAAAATTACTGCTCTCTCAAATTCTCCCCTTGCCTTCTCAAACTGCTTGTCTTGGTAATAAAGAAGACCCAACTGAAAAGCCAATCCAGAATCAAAAGGAGCGATCCACTTTGTTGCCTCTAACCGATCAATGGCCTCTTTTGTTTTTCCTTCTTTCACAAAAACCCTAGCCATTTGAAAGTGGGCGGGCGCGTAATCTGGCTTCAAACTAATTGCCTTGTTAAGGTTTTCTTTTGCTTTTTCGATTTCGTCTCTTTCCAGGTATACCCTTCCCAATTCTGTCCACAAATAAGGATTGGTGGGCTCCAGGTTGGTGGCTTCTTTATAAGAAATTGTAGCCCACTCCTCAGACCCTCCTACCAAACCAATTAAACTTCTATAAACAAATCCTCTTACTGCCCAATTGGCCACACTTTTTGGAGAAAGATCGGTCGCAGTTTTTGCTGAATTTACAGCGCTTGTAAACAGAGGGGTAAGCGTTTGGGTAAGACTTTCTGGCGGTGTTCCTTTTTGGAATTCTTCATTGATTCTAAAGATATAAACCTGGGCCAAATCTCTCCAATAATTGTCTTGTTTTCCGTTGGTTTTAGAAATAGCCCTAGAGATATAATTGATGGCCAATTGGTTATCTCCTGCTTGAATTGCTTTTAATCCTTTCAAATAATCTACTTCTGCTAAATATCTCTGGATGCCCCAAAAATTTAAAAGGATTCCTATGATTAAAAGGAAGATAAAAACAAAAGAGGTTAAAACCGCAACTTTCGGATAATTCTCAAAGTCCCAAGATTTTTTATGCTCGTTTGATATTGCCACCAAAGAAGCAGTAAATGTCCAGAATAAGAAATTAAGCGAAAGATTGGCAGGATAGAAAAAGAAAGCCACCACCACTCCCAACCAACCAGCAAAAATTCCCAATCCTAAGGTTTTCTCTTCCCCCTTTAAACTCTTAATTGCCACTAAAACAATTCCTACTAAAATTGCCAAGAAAGACACCAAACCTAAAATACCCAATGTAGCCAGTTTATCTAATATCTCTGAGGCTCCTGTATTAAATCTGGTTGCCCAAAAATTGGTTTGATTTAAAACCTCAGATTTAAATCTTGAATAATTATAAACAAAAGTTCCTGGTCCCGATCCAACTAACGAAACGAGTGGGGAATCTTTTAGAGTTTGAGCTGCAATCTCCCAGGTAGCCTGGTGAGAAGGAGAAACCTCTAAGGGGGTGGAGGGAAGCCCGGGTAAAGAAATTTTTAAAAAGCCAAAAATCACTCCCAAGGCTAACAAAAATATGGGTAGTGACAACCAATTAATCTTAAATATCTCTCTCTTGGTTATTCCTACTACAAACAAAATAGCGGCTCCAGCAAACAAAACAATCCAGGCCACCCAGAAATTAACAACAAAAAGCAAAACCAAAAGAGAAATTCCAAAAAAGACCAATAAAATTCTTTTTATGCCCTTAGCCATAAAAATCAAGACAGATAATAAAGGCAAAAGACTCCCAGCGAATATTGCCAAACTGTTAACGCTTCCGATTGTGTTAAAAGAAACCATCCGAGAAAAATCAAAAGGAAAAACAAACTGCCTAAAAATCTGTAGAATTCCAAAAAGGCCAGCCAAAAAACCAGAAACAATAAAAACAAAAAGCAGGTTAAAAATCTCTTTTCTCTTAAAAACATTAATCACCAAAAAGTAAAACAATACAAGGCCCAAACCTGTAACAAAACCCTGATTAACATCTAGTGGCAACCCCCAAAAACTTCCATAAGGATAAAACGAAAAGTAAGTAGAAATTCCCAAAACTGCTAAAAACAAAAGGACAAGCCAATTAAACCAATTAAAATTCAATCTTATCTTTCCTTCAATCAAACAAGAAATCAGCCAGAAAATCAGCGACAAAAACACAAGCAGCAAAAGCAAAACCTGTTTTGGAAAATCCAAAACATTTGCCGTCCAAGGCAAAAAGAAAAGCGGAATTAAAAATACTGCCAAATAAAGACAAATTTTTGAAAGTTTTGTAAGTGCTTGCTTCATATTTTTTTAGATAAAATTATTAAT
>CAZJJV010000022.1:1308-7869 GCA_964546415.1 uncultured Candidatus Saccharibacteria bacterium | reverse complement strand
ATTAGAAGGGCTCAAGAAATGGCTATGGCTTCTAGAGAATTTTCTGGGGGTATGCCCCCAGAAGGAGGCTATGGAGCTTATTTTAGTATGTCAGAACCCTACCATTATATTTTATTTGCCGATGTAAACGCAAATCAAAATTATGATGGTTCTTCAGAAATAGTTGAAGACATTGAAATAGAGTCAGGAATTACTATCAGCGATTTACCAGATTCTCAAACCATTATTCTTTTCCAACCCCCTGGTTCCCAAGTAGTTTTTAACCCTCCCGTTCAGTCAGTGGCTATTACCTTAAGCGGTTCAGAAGAGAGATATTATTCTTTGGTGGGTTCTGTTTCTGGCCACCCTTCTCCTCGTGCTTCTTGTGACAGTAATAGTTCAAGCCAAGATTGCCCAACCACTTTTTCAGCCGGCACCGAAGATCCAAACTATGTCTACGATTGGTATGCTTCTGGCACAACCTACCAGTATCAATTTCAAGATGAAATTTCTGGTCACCCTTCTCCGCGGGCGAGTTGTGATGGTTCAGATACTGATAGAGAATGTCCCTCTTCTTTTTCTGCTCAAGAATCGAGCCCTGAAGAGGTATATGATTGGTATAACGTTTATGATATTTTTGTTTTTATAAGAGGAGATAGAGTCGCTGGCCATGTTTATCCAGAACAGAGAGCCTTTTGCGATTTTGATCCAACAGTAGAAGACTGTACCCAAGGAGTTTGCGATTGTAGTCAGTCTGCTTCTGAATGTTATTATACCTGGCCTAGCGGTGGTCAAGAGGCCTATAATATCTATTACGATTGGTGTGAAGATAGGGGGCAACCATATTCTCGAGAATATGTAGGCGAAGGAAGTGTTCTTGATTATTCTCAAAGATTTATTAAAACCTCGGTCAGTGGAGAAAATTTAAGTAATAAATATCAAAAAATTAGTAGCGGACAGTCTTTAAAGGTTGAGGTTTATAACACCGGATTAATAAAAATAACCAAATAAGCTTTTATGAAAAGAGGTTTTACTTTAATTGAGGTTATTTTGGCCATCTCTATTTTAACCATAGGGGCCAGTGCTGCCTGGGTGACCTTACAAAAAATTTTAACCTTTACCCAACCCCTTCCTTCTCGCTTGATTGCTACCTATCTTTTACAAGAAGGTTTAGAAATTGCTAGAAATGTTAGAGATAAGGGATGGATAGAAGGAAAGGATTGGGGAGATGGGGTTCCAAACGGAGAAAGACAGGCTGATTACAGATCTGTTAATTTAGCCAAAAAATATTCTGATGAGCCTTTAAATATCGATGGCAATGGTTTTTACAGTTATTCTCCTGGTGCCCCTACAAAATTTAAAAGAAAATTTATAATTTCAAAACCAACCAACCATATAATTGAGGTGGTAGTTGAGGTAAGCTGGGAAGAGAGGGGTAGGACCCATACCATTTCTGGCCAATTAGATTTATATAATTCTTATCAAGAATAAAAATTATGAAAAAAAACGCCTTCACTTTAATTGAGGTATTGGTAGCAGTAGGAATTTTCTCTTTGGTGATGGGAATGGTTTCTGCTATTTTACTTTCTGCTATTTCTCTTCAAAGAAAGAATTTAGCCATTCAGCGTCTTTTAGATCAGACAAGTTATGTTCTAGAGTATATGAGCCGGACCTTAAGGGTGGCCAAAAAACAAACCCCTGATCTGACTCCTTGTATTAGCCAAAACTACAATTATGAGATTACTAGAGGTGGTTATGGAATAAAGTTTATTGATAAACAAGATGTCTGCCATGAGTTTTATTGGGACACTTCTTCAAAGCAGCTAAAAGAAGCGAGGGGGACCCAAGAAGGAGTCCTTACGCCAGAGGAACTGGAGGTAACAGATTTTAAGATAAATTTGTCAGGAGAATATGGTGGAGATGAGAGGCAACCCCGAGTGACCATCCTTTTGCAAATAAAAGGAAGGAGAGGAATGATTGAGGAATTTCCAGAAATTAAAATCCAAACCACTATTTCTCAAAGAAGGTTAGATATTCCTTCTCAATAAAGCATATGAAATCTAAAAACCTTCAAAAAGGAGTTTCAATTTATATTGCTTTGATGGTAATGTTTATTTTATTAGGAATGACCCTGGGATTGACCGCTATTTTAATTAACCAATTGAGAATGTATAAAGAAATGGAAAATTCAGTTGTTGCTTTTTTTGCCGCTGATACCGGCATGGAAAGATTTTATTATGAGGTGGTTTCTTCTGGAGGACAAATAGAGTCAGAGTATACTGGCCAAGTAGGAGAGGCCTCCTATAGGGTAGAATTTTATTGCGGCTCCCAACTAACAGATTGCCCGGTTTCTCAGCCTACAACCTGTGGAGACTATTTTTGTATTCGTTCAGTGGGCACCTACAAGGGCGTTCAGAGATCAATTGAAATCATCAACTAAAACTATCTCAACCAAAAAGATTTTCTAAACCACTTTTTAATTGTGGTATAATTTTAATATGAAAGAAAAAATCACTAAAGAAGAGGCTAGAAAAAGAATTGAAAAACTCAGGGCCCTTATTGAGAAGTATCGATATTCCCGCCATGTTTTAGATAAAGAACTGGTCCCCATTGAAGTGGAGGACTCTTTAAAAAAAGAACTTTTTGATTTAGAGCAAAAATTTCCAGAACTAATCACCCCTGATTCTCCTACCCAGAGGGTGGGAGGAAAGCCCTTAGAAAAGTTTGAGAAAGTAAGGCATCCCCAACCAATGCTTTCTTTTAATGATGCCTTTACAAAAGAAGATATGAAAGACTGGCTAGATAGGATTACTAAACTTTTGAGCAAAGAAGAAAGAAAATTAATTGATTTTTATTGTGAACCCAAACTGGATGGCTTGGCAATTGAATTGATTTATGAAAACGGCATTTTAAAATTAGCATCAACCAGAGGAGACGGTTTAATAGGAGAAGATGTAACCCAAAATTTAAAAACCATAGAGTCTGTTCCTTTAAAATTAAGGAAGATTGAAGAAATAATAAAAGATTTAAAAAAAGAGGGCTTAACTAAAATTGCCCAAAATATTGAGAAAAACAAATTAAAAGAGGTCGTGGTAAGGGGGGAAGCGATCATTACCAAAAAAAACTTTGAAATAGTAAACAAAGAGCAAAAAAAAGCCGGTCTTTCTCCTTTTGCTAACCCCCGAAATTTAGCAGCCGGTTCTATTCGCCAACTAGATCCTAAAATTACCGCTAAAAGAAGATTAGATGTTTCAATTTATGATTTGATTTCTGATCTAGGCCAAGAGACCCATGAACAAGAGCACAAAATTTTACATATTTTAGGATTTAAAACAAACAATAAATATAGCAAATATTGTAAAGATTTAAATGAGGTTTTTGAATTCCATCAATATTGGTTAAAACACAGAGAAAGACTTCCTTACGAGATTGACGGGGTAGTGGTCACCGTAAACAATAATAAAATTTTTGATAAATTGGGGGTAGTGGGAAAGGCTCCCCGAGGAGCCATCGCTTATAAGTTTCCTTTAAAACAAGCCACCACCATTTTAGAAAATGTAGTTTTCCAGGTAGGAAGAACAGGAGCCATAACCCCAGTGGCTGTTTTAAAACCAGTAGAGGTGGCTGGAGTAACTATTACCCGAGCCACCCTACATAATGAAGATGAAATAAAAAGATTGGGGGCAAAAATTGGAGATACGGTGGTGGTGGGTAGGGCAGGAGATGTTATTCCAGATATTGTAAGGGTTTTGCCAGAACTAAGAACCGGAAAAGAAAAAGAAATAAAGTTTCCCAAAAATTGCCCTGTTTGTGGCAAAAAATTAGTAAAACCAAAAGGTGAGGCCTTGTGGCGTTGTCCCAATCCTGAATGTTCTGCCAGACAAAGAGAATATATTTACCATTTTATTTCCAGGAATGCTTTTGATATTGTGGGCTTGGGACCAAAAGTAGTAGATAAATTATTAGACGAAGGTTTAATTTCTGATCCGGCAGATCTTTTTAAATTAGAAGAAGGGGATTTAATACCTTTGGAAAGGTTTGCTGAAAAATCTGCCCAAAATTTAATTTCTGCCATTCGATCAAAAAATGAAATTGATTTACCCCGCTTTATTTATGCCTTAGGAATAAGAAACGTAGGGGAACAAACTGCTAGAGATTTAGCCAAACATTTTGGCTCTCTTGATAATTTAATGAAAGCCTCCTTAGAAGAACTCCAAAAGGTAAAAGATATTGGGCCTATTGTTGCTCAATCAATTTATTATTTCTTTAGAGACAAAAAAAATTTAGAGTTTATCAAAAAATTAAAAAAAGTAGGAGTAAAGATTATCACAAAAAAGAAACCAACCCACCAACCGTTAAAAGGAAAAACCTTTGTTTTTACTGGAGCCCTAGATTCAATGACAAGGGAGGAGGCAAAAAACAAAGTGAGAGAATTAGGGGGGGAGGTAACAGAATCAGTTTCTAAAAAGGTAGACTTTGTGGTGGCAGGAAAAGAACCTGGTTTCAAATATCAAAAAGCCAAAAAACTCAACTTGAAAATTATCACCGAAAAAGAATTCTTAAAAATGATAAGGTAATCCTTCAACCTTAATCCTTCATTTGCTAAAATTAGATTATAAAAATGCTAAAATTAGATTATAAAAACAAAAGGCCACAAAAACAAAATTAAAATATACCGATGTACCGGTACATCGGTCTAAAGTAAGATGCCTTATTTTGATTTAAGCAAACTGCCCAAAAAAGAAAGAATGAAAATCATAGAAGAGTTTTATGATGTAATAACTTCTCTTAAAAACCGCAAAGAGGTAAAAGACTTTCTTTCCGATCTTTTAACACCTAACGAAATTGTGAATTTAATGAGAAGGGTTGAAATAGCCCTTCTTTTAATTTCTGGATTATCTTATGACGAAATCCATCTATCTTTAGGGGTAAGCAAAGATAAAATTCTCCATGTCCACAGAAAATTAATCAACGAAGGAAGGGGTTACAAAATTGTGATTAAAAGATTATTAGAAAAAAGAAAGAAAAAGAAAATTGGCGAAATTAAATATCAAAGAAAATTAGCTCGCCTCGCAAAAACCTACAATATAGAAAGCCTAAAAAGAAAATATCCTCTTCATTTCCTTTTGGTTAATTTAATAGACGAACTTTCCGATCATCTTTATGCTCTTTCTCAAGTCAAGTCTTCAAAGAAAAATTCAAAGAAAAAATAAAACAATTTAACTCTCTTTAGGATTTATTCTGACAGGGGTCGGACCTATGTAAATTAGAACTGTTTTATCGGTTTTTCAAAACCGTTTTTTATTTATCTAATATTTTGATAAAATAAAAAAGAAGTTCTTGTCTATGAAAAAAATTTTTAAAAATTGGGACGGGTTTTTAATTGTCCCGACAATTTTACTTTTTGGAATAGGCTTGCTTTCTATTTACAGTTCTTCTTTTGGTAAAGGAGATTTTTCAAATTTTAAAAAGCAAATCATTTTTGGCGCAATTGGAATTTTTTTGATGCTCCTTTTTAGTTTTTTGGATTGGCGAATTTTTAGAGACAATCCTTATTTTCTTTTAATTGTTTACTTTCTTTTAATCATTTTTTTGGTTTTAATTTTCTTTTTTGGTCCTCAGATTAGGGGAGTGAAGGGATGGTATAAGATAGGAGAACTCACGGTGCACCCTGTAGAGTTTGTTAAGATAGTTTTGATTTTGTTGCTGGCTAAATATTTTTCAAAAAGACACGTTGAGATGTATCGGATCCAACATATCGTCTTGTCTGGTTTTTATGTTTTAGTTCCTGCTCTTTTAGTTTTTTTTCAACCTGATTTAGGTTCTGTTTTAATTCTCATTGCCATTTGGGTAGGTATTTTAATTGCTTCTGGAATTAAACTTCGCCACTTTTTCATTTTATGTTTTTGTTTTTTCTTAATTTTAATTTTTAGTTGGTCCTTTTTGCTCAAAGAATACCAAAAAGAAAGAATTATTGCGTTTTTGCAACCCAAATTAGCCAACCCTTTAGAGATTGGCTGGAGCCATCGTCAAGCAAAAATTGCTATTGGCTCAGGTGGATTATTGGGCCAAGGACTTAAAAGGGGCTCTCAAACCCAATTAGGATTTTTACCAGAGCCCCAAACAGATTTTATTTTTTCTGCCATCGCTGAAGAAACCGGCTTTTTAGGGATAACAATTTTATTTTTACTTTTCGGAATTTTAATTTGGAGGATTTTTAAAATTGCTTTTGTTGTTTCTTCAAACTTCCCCCGACTTTTTGCCGTAGGTTTTAGTGTTTATCTAATGAGCCAGATTTTCGTCCATATGGGCACAAATTTAGGGATTTTACCAATTGTAGGAATTTCTTTGCCCTTGGTTAGTTATGGGGGGAGTAATTTAATAATTACTTTTTTAGGATTAGGAATTTTAGGAAGCATTTCTAAAGAATTACCCCCAAATTAATTTTTTCTTTGATTCTATTTTTCTTAGAAAAAGTTCAATATCTTCTACCTTATAAAGCCGGTAATTGTTAATAGGGTTTCGATAGGCTTTTAATTTTCCTGATTTATCCCAGTTACGAAGGGTGAGGGGGGTAACACC
>CAZJJV010000022.1:0-1208 GCA_964546415.1 uncultured Candidatus Saccharibacteria bacterium | reverse complement strand
TTGGTTAGACAAAAATAAAAAAATTTGTCAAGTTAGTTAAAGTTATCCACATCCCCCCTCTTGACAGGGTTTTTTGGTTAAAATTATAATGGAAGTAGAAAATTGAATCCCGGTTTCTGCGCAGAAAACCGAAGAGAAAACTAAAAAGTTTTCTTGAATTTTTGGTTTTCTGCGCATTTTCTTTTTAGAAATTTATCCGATATCATATCGGAAAAAAATGAAAAAAGAAAAAAACAACAACAAAAGAAAATATAAAAGAAGGATTAAAGTAGAGCCTGGCTATATTAGTTTAAGAGAAGCCAGCGAGATTTGTCCCTATTCGCAAGAATACTTAAGTTTGTTAGCCAGAAAAGGAAGGTTAAGATGTAAAAAATTTGGCCGAACTTGGTATACCACCATTGAATCCCTTCAAGAATATATAAAATCTCAAGGAATCCCAGTAATAATTCCTAAGTTTTTCTACGCTCCCCTTTATAAAGGGAAAATTACCAAACCAGTTTTTGCTACCTTTGGTCCAACTTTTGAAGAGCCGGAAACTAAAAAGCCAGAAGGGTTTGAGTTAGAAGAACCAGAGGTGAAAGAAGTTAAGAAAGAAGCTGAGAAAGAAAAAACCTTTCCTTTGCCTGAAATTTTTCAAAAAGAATTCAAAAAAGTTTCTCTTTCTAATCTTGCTAAATTTGTTGCACCTATCATTGCTGCTGGAATTATCTTTTTAGGATGGGAAAGTGGAGCATTTCTTTTGTTTAAAGATTATGGAAAATGGGTGAGCACCACAACAAAAGAATTTGTTTTAAAAGGATTTAGAAATTTCAAAAGATATTTTGTAGAGGTTTCTGTAAAAGAGAAAGAGGTTATTAGGGTTTCACCAGAAGAGATCTTTTTGTTTGAAAGAGACTTTAGCGATCTTGAAGAAGATATTGTAAGTGATGTTAGAGAGAGTTTTGGAGAATTTAGAAAAGAATACGGCTTAATAAAACCTGGCGAGAAAGAAGAAGAGCAGGGAATGGTGATAGTTCCCAAAGACTTAAAAGAGAAAGAAAAAATTAAAAAAGAATTAGAAATGGCCTTTGCTGACAAAGTGGAAGTAATACCTGATGAGACAGGGAAGGCAGGAATAATAAAACCGGTTTTTGCTGCTCCCTCACCTACCTCCCAAGAGTACTTTTTTATGATGGTGCCAGTGAAGGAAGAGTAAGTATTAAGTATTA
>CAZJJV010000021.1:4241-8005 GCA_964546415.1 uncultured Candidatus Saccharibacteria bacterium | reverse complement strand
ATATTCTTTTGGAGGTTGATGAAAAAGAATTTGAGAAAGTATTAAGCAAGGTAGGCAAATCCACCTTTTTAGATTTAAAAGTAGAAGGAAAAACAATACCGGTTTTAATTCACGAAGTCCAAAGAGATCCTTTAACTGAGAGAATATTGCATATAGATTTTTATCAACCCAGATTAGATGAAGCAATTGAGGTAACCGTTCCTGTGGTTTTTGAAGGGATAGCTCCGGCAGTAAAAGATTTAGGAGGAACCTTGGTTAAAAATATTACAGAAATAGAAATTAAAACCCTTCCTCAAAACCTACCCCACGAAATAAAAGTAAACATTGAATCCTTGAAGACATTTGATGACGAGATTTTAGTTAAAGATCTTAAGGTTCCTGCTGGGGTAAAGGTGTTGAGAGAGCCAAACGAAATAGTAGCCAAAGTAGCGCCTCCTGAAAAGGTGGAGGAAGAATTAGAGAAACCAATCGAAGAAGCAGAAAAAGTAAAGGAGGTAAAAGAGGTTGAAGAAGAAAAAGAAGAAGTTAAAGAGGAAGCCAAAGAAGAAAAAGAAGAAAAAGAAGAAAAATAATCTTTTCAATGAAGACCATTTTTAGAAAAACTGCCTTTTCTTTAATTTTGCTTTTTCTCTTTTTGGGACTGGTTTTCCCTGCTTTTTTTGCTTTTTCTCAAGAGGACTGTAAAACAGTAAAAGAGTGCGAGGCCTTATGGGAAGAACTTCAAAAAGAGATTCAAAAATTAGAAACCCAAATTGCTAAAACAGAACAAGAGAAAATAACTAGAGAGAACCAAATCAATGTTTTGCGTTCTCGCATCTATCAGTTAGAACTCCAAATTCGGCAAAGCAACGTAATGATAAAAGATTTAAATTATCAGATTGCTGACACCGAAATCGCTATTGAAAACACCAATTCTAAAATTCAAGATTTTAGAAAAAGATTGGCTGAGATTTTAAGAACTGTTTATGAAAAAGATCAAAAATTTTTGATTGAAATTTTACTTACCGAAGACACTCTTTCTAATTTCTTTGACGATCTCTTTGCTTTAGAGAATTTAAATTTAAAAACCCAAGAACTTTTAGAAGACATAAAGACCCTTAAGAAAGAACTAGAGGGTCAAAAAGAAAAATTGGAAGAAGAAAAAGAGGATTTAGCCCAGACGATAAAGGTTAGGACTCTTCAAAAACAAGAAAGCGAATTAATGAAACAAAAACAAGAATCTCTTTTAAGAATGACAGAGGCTCAATATCAAGCCTATTTAAGAGAAAAAAAAGAGTTAGAAAAAAGAGCGGCTGAAATTATGCAGAGAATTACCCAGTTAACCTTGCCTGGTTTGGCGGTTCCCCGAAATCCTAAAGAATTATATGAACTAGCCAAATGGGCAGGGCAGGCAGCAGGGGGAGTAAGGCCTGCTCTAATTTTAGGATTATTAGAGGTAGAATCTGCTTTGGGTGTGAATGTGGGCCAATGTAATTGTGCTAGCAAAAGTGTTTGCCGACATCCTGAATTAAGTTACAAAAAGGTGATGAGCCCCCGTCAATGGCCAGCCTTTGAGAAGATTACTAAAGAACTAGGATTGGATCCTTATACGACCCCGGTTTCTTGTTATGTTAACGGTGGGAGAGTCCAAATGGGAGGGGCAATGGGACCTGCCCAGTTTATGCCTACCACTTGGTTGAATTTAGGATACAAACAAAGGGTGGAAAGAATTACTGGGGTAAAACCTGCCAATCCCTGGCGAGCCCGGGATGCCTTCTTGGCAGCTGCCCTATATTTGGCAGATTTTGGAGCTGCCAAACAAACCACAACTGCTGAAAAAGGGGCGGTAACCGCTTATTTGTGCGGCAGCCCCACAATGACTTATCGCTGTCGTTTGGCGGGCGGGTTGTGGTACACTTCAACTGTTATGAAAAAAGCCGCCCAATGGCAGCAATGGATTAATCAAGGAATTTAAAACTTTTATTTTTTTTCTTTTTGGGAGGCTAATTTCTCTTGAAGTTCATCAATAATATCTTTTAAATTTCCATCCATTATTGATTCAATATCATAAAAATTTTTCTTTATCCGGTGATCGGTCACCCTATCTTGGGGAAAATTATAGGTTCTGATTTTTTCTGCTCTTTGGGCCTGTCCAATCTGGGCCCTTCTTTTGCCCGACATCTTTTCTGTCTCTTTTTTTTCTTTCATTTCTAATAGTTTGGCTTCCAAAATGGCTAAAGCGTTTTCTTTATTTTGGGCTAAATTTCTTTGGGTTTGAGAAGAAACCACAATGCCTGTAGGCAAATGGGTAACCCTGACGGCCGTCATTCTTTTGTTTACATATTGACCCCCAGGCCCTGAGGCTTTGTAATAATCTATTTTTAAATCTTCTGGCCTAATTTTGATTTGGGCTTTTTTTGGTTTTGGCAAAACGGCTACGGTGGCGGTGGAAGTATGGATTCTATTTGATTTTTCAGTTTTGGGCACTCTTTGAACCCGGTGGACTCCACCCTCATATTTCATTTTTTCTAAAACATCTTTACCCTTTAATTCAAAAATTATTTCTTTAATTCCACCTATATCAGAATAACGACAATGTAAAACATTCATTTTCCAGCCTTGAGAATCAGCAAATTTTGAATACATTCTAAATAGATCGGCAGCAAACAAGGCCGCCTCTTCTCCTCCTACCCCAGCCCTTATTTCTACAATCGCTTTCTGGTTAGATCTTTCTGATTCTTTTTCTTTGGCCCACATTTCTTTTAATTCTTTTTCTACTTTCTTTTTTTCTTCTAATAAGTGGGTTAATTCTGTTTGGGCTAAAGAAACCAATTCAGGGTCCTCTTGGGCCGAAACAATCGCTTCACTCTCTTTTATTTGTTTTTCAATCGTGGCTAACTCTTCTCCTTTTTGAATAATCTTTTCTAAAAAAACCCTTTTTTTGTTAAGTTGCTCCAACTTTTCCCAATTTGAAATCAGCCCAGGGTCATTGAGCTTTTCGAGAACTTCTTTATATTCTTTTTTAACTGAATCAAGCTCGATCACAGTTTTTTCTTTTGATAATAAATAGGAGATTGCTCATAAACCTCTAAAAGAAATTTAGGTTACAAAAATCAGTATAAAATATCTAATAATATAAATTACTAAAAAATCAGTAAAATTACAAGTTCTTTAAAAAAAAGAGGCGGTGAGAGGAATTACCGCCCCTTTGTGGTTTCAAACGAGCTTTAGCATTTCTTTGATTATTTCTGATACCTCGCGCTTAAGTAATCTTTGAGCCTCTTTTCTCAGCGGTTTCACATACCTAATGATATAGCGCAGGTCATCGTTGGTTGGGTTTTGTTGCAAGAGTTTCTGCCAGGCTTCTCTTCTCAGAGCCTTTACATACCTAATGATATAGCGCAGGTCATCATTGGTTGGGTTTTGTTGCAAGAGTTTCTGCCCGGCCTCCTTTCTTAAAGACCCCACATACTCAATAATGTAACAGAGATCATCATTGGTTGGGTTTTGTTTCAAAAATTCTTGCCAGGCTTCTCTTCTTAAAGGCTTCACATGCTCAATAATATAACAGAAGTCATCATTGGTTGGTTCTTGTTGCAAGAGTTTCTGCCAGGCTTCCTTTCTTAGGGGCTTTACATACCTAATGATATAGCATAGATCATAATTGGTTGGATTTTGTTTCAAGAGTTTCTGCCCAGCCTCCTTTCTTAAAGCCTTCACATACCTAATAATATAGCGCAGGTCATCATTGGTTGGGTTTTGTTGCAAGAGTTTCTGCCCGGCCT
>CAZJJV010000021.1:0-4141 GCA_964546415.1 uncultured Candidatus Saccharibacteria bacterium | reverse complement strand
TGGTTCTTGTTGCAAGAGTTTCTGCCAGGCTTCCTTTCTTAGGGGCTTTACATACTCAATAATATAGCGCAGGTCATCATTGGTTGGATTTTGTTGCAAGAGTTCTTGCCAAAGCTCACTTAATCTTCCCTTTGTCATTTTATATCACCTCCCTTCCATATTTTTTAATGCACTATTTAGGTTTTACACTATATATTTAAAATTGTCAAGGGATGGTATAGGTATAATAAAAAAAGGGGTAAGGTTAATACCCTAATATCAATTGGAGAATTGGCTCACAGCTCGAAAAATTCTAAGTAATTTTTAAATTAATCTAATCAATCTCGATCACAGTTTTTTCTTTTTTGCCAATCTTTTTCTAAACTTTTCTACCCTTCCCATAGTGTCAACAATTTTTTCCTTTCCGGTATAAAAGGGATGACATTTAGAGCAAATTTCTATTTCCATAAACTCTTTGGTAGAGCCTACCTCAAAGGTATTTCCGCAGGCACAACGAACTTTTGCTTTTGGATAATATTTGGGATGGATTTGTTTTTTCATAAATTTTTATTAATATATTGAATTATAACCTAAGGCTGTTGAAAAATCAAGCATTATTTGATAAAATGAAAACATATGACAAAAGAAAAAAACTTAAAATTGGATCCAGAAGAAATGGCCAAGTTTGGATTACATTTTGGCCACAAGACCTCTAAAACCCATCCTAAAATGGAACCTTTTATTTTTGGAGTAAGAAACACCATTCATATTATTGATTTGGAAAAAGCCAAGAAAGAATTTGAAAAAGCCCTGGGTTTCCTTTCTCAATTAATTTCAGAAGGGAAAAAATTGCTTTTGGTTGGCACTAAAATTCAACACAAAAAGCTAATAGAATCAATAGCCAAAGAGTGCAAATTGCCTTTTGTGAACGAAAGATGGCTGGGAGGAACCTTTACCAATTTCCCGGTGATTAAGAAAAGGATAGAATATTTCAAAGATTTGGAAAGGAAAAAAGAAGAGGGAGAGTGGGAAAAATACACAAAAAAAGAAAGATTAAAACTAGAAAAAGAATTAAGGGAGTTAAGAGAAAAATTTGAAGGGTTGAGGAACTTAGAAAAACTACCAGACGCTGTTTTTATTACCAACCTGGATAAGGACTATTTGGTTGTAAAAGAATCTAAAAGGAAAGGAATAAAAACAGTGGCTATTTGCGATACTAATACAGACCCCACCTTAGTTGATTATCCTATTCCAGCTAATGATGATGCTATTTCTTCGGTAAAATATATTTTAGAAAAGGTCAAAGAAGTTATTTTAAAAGCCCAAAAAGCTAAATCAAAAAAAGAGTAAAATATGGAACAAAAAGAATCAAAGGAGCTTAATCAAGGTGTTATTGAGGCCTACATTCATCAAAACAAAAAAATTGGAGCAATGGTAGATTTAAGGTGTGAGACAGATTTTGTGGCTCGAACCGATGAATTCAAGACCCTGGCCCACGAGCTATGTCTTCAGATAGCAGCAATGAGGCCTCAATTCATAAACCCAGAAGATATTCCAGAAGAGTTTTTAGAAAAAGAAAAAAATAAAATAAGAGAAGAACTTCAAGGGTCAGGTAAACCAGAAAAAGTGATGGAAGAGGTTATTAGAGGAAAATTGGAAAAACTAAAAAAAGAAATTTGTCTTTTATCTCAACCCTGGATTAAAGATGGATCAAAAACAATTGGAGATTTGGTCCAAGAGACTAAAGCCCAATTAAAAGAAGAAATTTTAGTAAAAAGATTTATAAGATTTGAAATCTAAAATGTTAGAAACCATTTTGACAATTTTTTGCTTTATAGGTTTTGTAGGAATGATTGCTATTGTTTGGCAAAAGATTCCTTTAATTTCAGGGTTACCATTAGTTCTTCCTGAAGAGAAAAAAGATAGCCTTTCAGCAGTGATAAAAGAGAAAATTGAGAAGAGCCCTCCTTTTAAAAAATTTATTCCCGAAATTTTTCTTCAAAAGATTCTTTCTAAAATAAGGGTTTTGTTGTTAAGGATTGAGGGTAGGGTGGCAGGTCGTCTTCAAAAACTGAGAGAAAAATCCAAAAGAAACAAAGAGGTTTCCGAGGATGATTATTGGGAAGAATTAAAAAAATTAACTAAAAATTCTCAAGATTTTAAACTTTAGTTTTTGAGCCTGGATAGCTCAGCTGGAAGAGCAGCCGCCTTGTAAGCGGCAGGTCGTGGGTTCGAATCCCACTCCAGGCTCTTTTTTTGTAATTTGCAATTTTCAGAGATATAATAAAAACGGAACCTTAAATTTGTTTTTAAATCTTAATAAGGAAAGGAGGTGATAAAATTGAGAGGGATTTTTGATAAAGAAGGTAGGCCAATTAAGATGGGGAACATTGTGAAAGCAGAAGTTGAAAGAATAATTTTACAACAGAAAGATGGAGAGTTGAAAAAAGTAAAAATTACTGAAATTGTTTTTGGAAAGGTGCTGATGTTAGGGCCTGAAAAGTGTTTAATTGAAAATTATGGAGAGGTGAAGAATGAGAAATTGGTTGTTGTTGCTTAACTGAGAGGGGCTTGTTCAAAACAAGAACAAGCCCCAATTTTAAAGGGTTTGGGAATAAGGTAAGTATTGAAGGAGTTAGGGTCTTGACAAGGATTTTAGAGGCAATAAAATAGAAAATGGAAAACGAAAATATGATTGAAAGAAAAGAAAACTTAAAGGATTGAGACAGCTAAAAGGAAAAATTGAAGAGACCAACAAAAAATCAGGAAGTCTCTTCCTGATTTTTCATCACCAGAACCTTGAAAGGTAAATAAGAAATTGGTTCTTTGGGGTTGCTCCGAGTCTCTATTTATTTGAGGATTTGATCCTGGTCCAGGATGAACGCTGGCGGCGTGGATAAGGCATGCAAGTCAGAGGGCTCCGAATTTACTTCGGAGCACCTGGCGAACGGGTCAGTAACACGTGGGTAACGTACCCCAGAGACAGGGATAACCCGGGGAAACTCGGGACAATCCCTGATAGTCCCCATCCTTTTTTTGAAGGATGGGGTAAAAGCGGCCATTTTGGCACGTGCTCTGGGATCGGCCCGCGGCCTATCAGCTAGTTGGTGGGGTAATGGCCCACCAAGGCTATGACGGGTAGGCGGGATGAGAGTCTGACCGCCGACAGGGGCACTGAGACACGGGCCCCACTCCTACGGGAGGCAGCAGCCGAGAATCTTGGGCAATGGGGGAAACCCTGACCCAGCGACGCCGCGTGCCGGAAGAAGGCCTTCGGGTTGTAAACGGCTTTTGCCACTGAGTAAGTCCCTAAGGACTGAAAGTAAGTGGCGAATAAGCGGGGGCTAATTCTGTGCCAGCAGCCGCGGTAAGACAGAACCCGCAAGCGTTATCCGGATTTACTGGGCGTAAAGGGTCCGTAGGCGGTTTGGCAAGTCTACTGTTAAAACCCTCGGGCTCAACCTGAGGAATGCAGTAGAAACTGCCAGACTAGAGGGCGCTAGAGGGAGGTGGAACTGCCGGTGTAGGGGTGAAATCCGTTGATATCGGCAGGAACACCGAAAGCGAAGGCAGCCTCCTGGGGCGACCCTGACGCTGAGGGACGAAAGCGTGGGGAGCGAACGGGATTAGATACCCCGGTAGTCCACGCCCTAAACGATGGGGACTAGTTGCCTGAAGTGTCGACCCTTCAGGTGGCGAAGCTAACGCGTTAAGTCCCCCGCCTGGGAAGTACGGCCGCAAGGCTAAAACTCAAAGGAATAGACGGGAGCTCACACAAGCGGTGGACCACGTGGCTTAATTCGACGATAAGCGAGGAACCTTACCAGGGCTTGACATCCCAGTGAAACCCGCCAGAAATGGTGGGACTCCACAAGGACACTGGGACAGGTGCTGCATGGTTGTCGTCAGCAGGTGCCTTGAGGTGCATGCTTAGATGCCGGAACCTGCGCAACCCCTACCCTGTGTTTCAAGTGTCACAGGGAACTGCCAGGGTTAACCTGGAGGAAGGTGGGGACGACGCCAAATCAGCATGGCCCTTATGCCCTGGGCTGCACACGTGGTACAATGCCAGCTACAACGGGTTGCGAACCCGTAAGGGGGAGCTAATCCCTAAAAAGCTGGCCCAGTTCGGATCGAGGTCTGCAACTCGACCTCGTGAAGC
>CAZJJV010000020.1:0-8366 GCA_964546415.1 uncultured Candidatus Saccharibacteria bacterium | reverse complement strand
ACTCATTACTGGAGAAAGATAAAGGGAACACTGGTAGTTTGAATGAGAAACAATTCTTATTGCCTCACGAGAAAAACTACATGAAATAGGGTAGCATGCCTCATGAAAAAATCTACTCATAACAGACTCCTTTTAAAGGTGTTACTAAAGAATACAGTTTTTTCTGCAATTTGACAATCTTTTTGTGTAATTCAGCAGGGTTTAATCTTTCGTATTCTTCTTTAATGGTATTACTTCTGTTCACCGGGTCTTTATGTCCGTTAATACAAGTGTGGCTTTTTTACATTTTTTAGCATATAATAACGTTAACTTTTTTCTGGTCATAACACAAAGCTTTTTTGTGAGCATGGTCTAACCCTTCTTCATAGAAAAAATATAAAGGGAGAAGGAGGTTCATGTATTTTGTTCTATTTCGTGTAGATTTTCTCGTAAGCCATCGTTTTAATTTCGTATAGATTTTTAATGAGGCAATTCGAAGCCTTGACAACCCCCCCCCTCCCCCTCTTATAATTTTCATACCTACCTGCAGGTGGAGAAGATAAAAAGGAGGTGTAAAATGGACAAGGTACTATCACTGCAACAACTAAACTCAAATAATAATACAACCCTGAGGGCTCAAGCTGGAGGAAGTAGCGTAAGCTGGGCACTTTGCTCTACTCTAAGTGTGGCTTGTACACCGCCAGCAAGGTAAAAAGCTACCTGTGTCCCTGGTGCGAGTTTTTGATTTCTCCACCAGGGACATTAAAATAAAAAGGAACAAGAAGATAATGTATCAATTTCTGGATTATTTTTATTACATACTTCTGGATGGATTGTTTTACAAGAATATAGAGGAATATGTGCCAGAGCAGAGTGTGTTCTATGATTATATCAAAGCAAATCTTCCGAAAGGTTGGCAAATAGAAAAAAATGGACTCTGGTTTTATACATACCCTAAAAACACGCAACTACCATTACAGGGTTGGAAAATTCATATCTCTGCAAGGCAGAACAACTCTTTAGACATTTTAAAAGACGCATCTTCAATACTTTTTGAAGAAGGTGTGAGTTTTAAGTTTAGCCTCGATAAATTTATTTTTAGCCTTATTAACTCAAAAAACTGGCATAGAGGAGGAGCAGGGAAGTTTATTACAGTATATCCAGAGAATACAGAGCAATTTAAAAGTGTCATAGAAAGTTTATACCAAAAACTGCAGCATTACGAAGGTCCCTATATCCTCTCTGATGCACGATACAAAGACGCCAAAGTCGTATATTACAGATATGGGGGGGTTGCTCCACGAACCATTCTAAGTGTAGAAGGTTATCATATACCCGTTATCAACGACCCTGAAGGGAACATGGTTCCTGACATTAGAAACCCATTTTATACACCTCCTGATTGGGTCAAAGACCCCTTTGGCAAAGAACCAAAACGGTATAAAGATATTCTGTTAAAGAACAGGTATAAGGTACTTTCTTCCATTACATACAACAATACAGGGGGAATTTATTTAGCCATAGATACCTTTACCAACAGTAAGGTCGTTATAAAAGAGGCCCGTTCATTTATAGATGTGGATGAAAGTGGCTTAACCGCTCAGGATGTGCTTAAAAAAGAATATGAGATTCTTAAGGAAATTGAGTATTTGCACATTGCACCGCGTGCCCTGGATTTATTCAAAGAATGGGAACACCTATTTTTAGTAGAAGAATTGGCAGAGGGACAGGACCTTAGAGAATTTGTTGCTGTAAACTCTCCGCTTCTAAAGATAAACCCAAGTATTAGGGACTTTGAGAACTACCTGGAAAATTTTAAAAAGATTTTTGTGAATTTAATACACTCTGTTAAAATTTTGCATCAACACGGCATAGTGTTTAGAGACTTATCTCACAATAACATTTTAGTCTCCCATGATTTAACTATAAAACTCATTGACTTTGAGAGTGCATACTTCAAAGGGGATAAACGATGGCTTCACATTTTGACCCCAGGCTTTGCAAGCAAAGAGGCCTTAGAGGGAAAGGCACCTTCTGAAAACGATGACTATTATGCTATTGCACAGAATATGGTTGCTTATCTTTTCCCTGCGAATGCCTTTTTTGATTTATGTCCCCTTTGTAGAGAAACCTATATTGAAGAACTCCTGAAGGACCTTCATTTTCCAAAAGAGATAAAAAATATCATAAATGCCTTGTCCAATAAAAACCATGCAGGTTTTACCATTGATAATATTATTGGTAAAATTAACACTTTAAATGTTGTGAAACCCCATAAAGCTAAAAGCAAAAAACACGACATAAAAAAGATAATAAAAAAACTCGGTGCGTTTATTGAAAAGCATGCAAAAATCCAGGGAAACTATATATTCCCTTCTTCGCCCTCAGGTCTTTCTACCAATACACTATCTTTAGCCTATGGTGATACGGGTGTATTGTATTCGCTCTCCTACTCCAAACTTAAATTGAACAAATTACACCTTGAAAAGACCATAAAAAGGGTTAAAGAGGAGATAGATGGATTGCCTCCTGGTTTTATGAACGGTCTTGCAGGCATAGGGTATGCTTTGAATAAATTCGGTTTTAAAGAGGATGGTATTGACTTATGTTTAAAATCTACAAAACACTCTCTTTTATATAATTCCCTTGATCTTTTTCAGGGTAGCGTAGGAGTATCCCATGTCCTTTTTCACCTTTATCTGGAAACAGGTAATGAGGATTTTTTGAAAGAAAGCGTTGAAATATTAAATAATACCTTTAAAAAGCTTGAAAATACTGAAAAAGGTTTGTATTTTGTGAACGCTGATAATGATGTCCACTATGGAATAATGCATGGCTCTTCCTCAATAGCATATGTCGCTATGGAAATTTATAATAAAATAAAAGAACCAATTTTTAGAAAGTATGCAAGAAGACTCCTTGAGTTTGACCTTTTAAAAAGAGTGGAAATAGAAAAGGGGGTATATTCATTCCCTCCCTCTCAAAACAGTAATAATACGGTTTTGCCTTATTTGAGATACGGAACAGCGGGAATAATAACAGTGCTTCTGGAATTTTACAGAGCAGAAGAGGAAAGAGGGTTTGCCGAGGAATGGATAAATAAACTGCTCCCTGATTTAAATAGAAAATATACAATATTCTCCGGTTATTTTAATGGTATGGCGGGAATAATAGACACACTTATCAGTGTTTATCAGAGGATGCACATAGATGGGATAGAGAGAATAATCAATAGAGCCATGGAAGGGCTATTGTTATATCTCGTGGATAATAAAGATTATGCCTTTTTCCCTTCTGATGGACTTTTTAGAACAAGTGCAGATTTAGGAACAGGTATATCTGGTATAATGAATGTTCTTTACAGATTTTTAGGGATGGAAACGCAAAAGAGTCCTTTGTTTACAGGAGAAGTCTATGAATAAGCATAATGAGTTTTTTGAATTTATAAAGCCTATAAAAGGCAAAATACTATTCCTTGTCATAATATCTTTCATAGTGGAATGCCTAACTCTGGCAAGTCCTTTTATATTGAAAAATATTGTAGATAAAGGCATAATAGGGAAGGACACGAGATTATTTGGTCTATTGGTGGCTTTGTTTTTTATTATAACTTCTGTGTGGAGATTAAGTAATTATTTGTATTCTCTTTATGGAAGAAAGGTTAAGAATGCATTTTTGGAAAGTGTAATAAAAATGAATTTGCAAAAGTTTATAAGATATTATCCGCTTCTGAAATTAAAGGAAAAGGATACTGGATACTTTTTATCTCGTATATATGAGGAACCTGCTCAACTATCGGAAAGTTCTATTGACTTCATTATAAGTTCTGTGAACCTTCTCATTTTCTCAATTATAGGGGTTTTGTTTCTCCTTTACCTTTCAACCTATGCAACCATTATCATGTTTATCGTTTCACCCATAATCTATTATCTTGCCAGTAGGTTTTCATCTAAAATAAAGCACTATACAAAGGATACGAAACGTGATGAGGCGATAGTGAGAGAGAATATTTCTAATACAGTGCAATCTTTATTGACTATACGAGTATTTAATCTTGAAAAGTTCGTGTTGGAACATACAAAAAATACTATGAAAAACTATCTAAGTACGCTTTTTGACCTGTTTAAGACCGATACACTTTATGATACACTTAATAGATACTTCTTTGGGATAACTGAAATGCTTGTTATAACCGTTGGGGGGTATCTTGTAATTATAAATAAAATGACAATAGGTGCACTTCTGGCATTTATGCAGACCTTTTATAGCGTGCTTTCCTCTATAACCCGCCTTGCAGGGAATTACTCACAGTTTGTAAGTTTACAGGGAGCCGCAGAAAGAATAAAGGAGTTTGACAATGAACTTGAGCAAAGGGAGCCAAAAAATGTACAGGCTGGCAAAGGGCTCCGACTTCATAACATTTATTTCTCTTACACCGACAGGAAATATGTTATAGAAAACTTTTCACTTACAGTGTCCCAGGGGGAGAAGGTTCTCATAGTTGGTGAGAATGGGGCAGGTAAAAGCACATTACTCACACTTATGACAGGGCTTGTTGCCCCCCAAGAAGGTATTTTGATAACACCAGAGAGGGTTGTTATTATGCCAGAAGAGTTTTTTAATATCCCTCTGGAAAGCTATAAGGTTGTTGATGAGCGTGGTATCTTTGAGGATATTATTAAAAGATTTGGACTTTCGAAATACTTGCATAAAAAACCGCAGGAACTTTCAGCTGGGGAACGTAAAAAGTTCGCCATTGCCCTTGCACTTATGAAAAACAGCGATGCCTACCTTTTTGATGAGCCACTTGCAAATATAGACCAGAATAGCAAAAGTAAAATAATGGATACGATCTTTGATTTAACAAAAGGGACAATACTTGTATGTGCAATGCATGAGGGGGAAAAATACGAGAAAAGGTTTGACAAAATAGTAAAGTTAAACAAAAAGGGGAGGTAAAACATGTGGCATGTTTTGTCTTTACAGACAATCGATGCAGACAGCGTAAAAAAGGGGAACAAAGGTAAAAGTGCTATGAGTTATTCTTTTTGCTCTGCTCTGAGTCTGGGATGTAATGGCAAAGGTGGAATAAAACATCATGTAAATTTAAAGTCTTCATTAAGCGTGAAATGCAGGTGAAATAAGAATTAAAGTAGGAGTTAAAAATGAATCTTGTTATGTTATTTTTACTAACTGTAAAAATAACGATAAAGGGAGTTGTAAAAGATGAGTTGACACATGAGCCATTATCCTATGCAACAGTTGTGCTCTTTGACGGCAAAACGAACAAGATAATTCAGGGCACAATGGCAGATGAAAAAGGGGTTTTTCTATTATCAAAAATAAAGCCCGGTAAGTACTATATAAAAGTGGATTTCATAGGATATAAGAGCAAAACAACAAAAACCTTTACTATAACTAAAAAGAATACCTTTGATATTGGAACAATTTATCTTAAACCAGTTGATATAATAATGGACACATTAACTGTTTCCGCGAAAAGGCCCTCTCTGGAGCTGAAAATAGACAAAACCCTATTAAGACCTCAGAATAATATAATATCTTCAAATGGCACAGCAAAAGATCTATTGAAGACTGCACCTTCTGTATCTACTTCGCCTGATGGGAAAATCCTCATAAGAAATAGCCAGAATTTTAAGGTACTTATAAATGGCAACCCCACGTTGCTTCCAAAAGATGAGGCATTATCTCAAATACCCGTATCACAAATAAAGTATATAGAGGTTATAACAAACCCTTCCTGTGAATACGATCCTGAGGCAAATGCTATTGTAAACATAGTCTTAAAGAAGAGTGTATTTAAAAAGGGTGTTGAGATCACAGGTGGAATAGGAACTTACTCAAATTATAATCTCGGGCTCCTTGGAAGTTTATGTAAAGACAAAAATAGCATTTATTCTTCTGTAAATTACAGGAAGCTCTCGCAGAATTTATATTTACACATGAAGATGATAAACCCTACCTATGCCATAATAACAGATACTGCACTTTTTAAAATGTCCCGAACCCCCTTAACTCTTCAATTGGGTTCTTCTTTCAATATATTTAATAATATTGGTATTAATCTTTTTATTAATGGAGGCAGGAACAGGGTTGAAGGTCATGGAGCAATGCATTACAAAATAGACACTTGTCAAATAGAGAACATATCAGACCTTTCGTGGCTCTACCGTTTCTGGGATGCCTCTTTTAATTTATCCTCCAGTCATTTAACATTTTCTACATTCTATGGGGTTCTCTCCTCACAAAAAGATCTAAATACCCCTTCAAAAGAAGGAGACAGTGTAAATGGAGGTTTAATTGCACAAGGTGAAGGGGAAAGGCAATTATTACAGGTAGATATAAAGGGCAACACCACATTGAAAGCACTCAAGATTAACTCAGGTATTAAAATAACTTCAAAAAACTTCAAGTCAAACACACAAACCCTCTTTTATAGCCAGAACAATTCCCATACAGATACACTTAATTCCCGTAAAAACATATATGCTGGATTTATTAAATTTGAAACAGATGCGATGAAAAAATTCACCTTTTCAGGTGGGATAAGACTGGAAAAGACATACAGAACGATAAATACCTATGAGTTCAATAGCTTTGATTATTTTCCCTCTGCATATGTAAATTATCAGATATCTCCCTACACCACACTTTCGCTTGGTTTTTCACGAAGGATTGACAGGCCCTCCGATTATGCCTTAAATCCTGTCGAAGTATGGGAAAATCCCCAATTAAAACACGTTGGTAACCCAAAACTCTTACCATCAATAACAGATGAGCTGGAACTACGTTACAGTTTCCCACTTGGAAAGAAAATTTACGTTTCAGGTTCAATTTATAGCAACCAGGTAAAGAACGAACTTGGAAAATATGAAAGTGTGGATTCAAGCATCGTTATAAGTCGCACAGTAAATTTTAAACGTTCAAATTATTACGGCACAGAGGTGATGGTAAACGTTTCCATATCCCGAAAATTAAACCTTATAACTTCATTCGATTTAGGAAGATATACAAGGAGTGATTCTCTCATAGGCACTCAAAAAGGTCTTTTTTATCACTTAAAGGGATTTTTCAATTGCATATTGCCCATTGGAAACTTACAGGTGCAGGGTATGTATATAGGACCTTATCAGGAAACATTTGGTAAATTAAATGCAATGTATGGTTTGAATTTAGGTTATATGTTAAAATGGCGCAATTTACAGCTCTCTTTAATAGCAGGTGACATTTTGCATTCTATGAAACTCGTATCTCATTCTGATAACCTTCAAAAAATAGCCTATCAATGCTATCCTTCTATTACAGTGCAAATAACTTTTAATTTAGACCAAAAAGCCAGAATAGAAAGGAATCTGAATAAACAAAATGAAGACTATAAAGCTATGTAAAATTGAGGCAGTACCAAGTTAATTGTATCAATCATATAACACTAATATGCAAATATCCGAATTATCGGAATTGTTCCATAGTGTTTCATTAATTGTGTCTGCTGGTATTTGCTCATATCATAACCTCCTGGACAAGATTTTGAAAAGTATCGAAAAATACAGACTCAAAACCTGGAAGTCTTCTTTTTGGTATTCTCTCATTCAGATCAAAGAAGATAAGGAAAAAGATTTTTTCAGCATTTTCCTCTTCCGGAAGCACTTCCATTACCTTGAGCCTGCGTTTCACTTCCTCCAATCTACCAACCCAATACCTCTCAACTTCAGTTTTCTCTTACCCTAATGCAACATATATGTGTGTGAAGGCTGTCCTGCTTATCGTGGATGCCAATAGTTTCGCTCCAAAAGTATCTCAACATCTGCACCAGTTTCCTCTGGGATACACCAGCTATGAAAAGTGCCTTTATTACATCCTCCATATCTTCTGTGTATTTTTTCCTATACGGCAGTAAAACACTGCGAAAGTTTCCGTCCCTTGTCCTTGGAACCTTCAAATCTTCTATACCTAAGAGTCCACAAATTAACTCCCTCATGTAATATCCGTTCCCTTTGGTATCAGGATTCCTCCCCAGATATTCTTTCCTCTCCTCAATCATCATCTCCTCAAGCGCCCTCTTTACTATCTCTCTCATCAGTGCTATAATTTCTTTACTTTCAGATTTTTTATCCATTTTTCACCTCCTGGGTTTTCTCTCCGACCCAGGAGGCTATTTTACTTGTAACGCGGAAGCCTTTCAACAACACCTCACTCATACCTGTTATCTCCACGGTACTCTTACAGACACAATTGTTGATGCACAACCATCGTTTTAATTTCGTGTGGATTTTTAATGAGCCAATTCGCAATTTTGAAATTGTCTCCTCCTGGTTTTAAAATTAAATTAGGAGAAAAATATGAGATATAAAAAGTTTGGTAATACA
>CAZJJV010000019.1:0-8401 GCA_964546415.1 uncultured Candidatus Saccharibacteria bacterium | reverse complement strand
GTGGAAATTTTGGCTCCTCCAATAATAATCACTACCGGCTTTTTGGGTTTTTCAATTATTTTAGATAAATTTTTTATCTCTTTTTCTAACAAAAAACCGATTCCAGAAGGAAGATATTTGGGAACACCCACAACTGAAGCATGAGCCCTGTGGCAAACCGAAAAAGCATCGTTAATAAAAATGTCTCCTAGTTCCGCCAATTCCTTAGCAAAATTTTTATCATTTTCTTTTTCTTCTTTGTGAAATCTTAAATTCTCTAAAAGCAAAATCTCGCCTGGCTTCATTTGAGAAATCCATTTTTTAATTTCAGAGCCAACACAATCTGGAGCCTTGGTAACAGATAGATCTAAATACTCCATTAGTTTTTCTTGGATGGGGTTCAACCTTAAATCTTCTGCCACCTTTCCCCCAGGATTTCCTAAATGACTCATCAAAATCACCTTGGCTCTTTTTTTGATTAAATATTCAATGGTGGGAATAGAATTTTTGATTCTAAAATCGTCTGCCACTTCTCCCTTCTCATTAAGTGGCACATTAAAATCACACCTTACCAAAACCCTTTTGTTTTTAAAATTGAAATCTTTTAGGGTTTTCATTCTTTTTTTGGTTTTTTTAAAATCTCTTTTAAGACCTTTTTTAATTCAGTCAAATTTGGCTTCTTTTTTGGTTTTTTGGGCAAAGGAGGCTCTTTATCTTTTGAAGAAAAAGAGGCTGGTTTTGTTTTAGTTAAATCTTTAAGAGAAATAGTTTTCTCTTTCTCTTTCTCTATTTTCTTTAAACAACTTTTACAATAAACTGGCCTTTTGCCGTCTGGGGGAAATATTACTTTTGTCCATTTACCACACAAAGAACATTGAGCATCATATAATACTGGACTAGGTGGTGGTGGGGGGGCAGCGGTGAGAGATCCTGTCCATCTTTCAATTTTTCCTTCTATTATATTTCGAGGAGTACCATATCTTTCTCTCGAAACCTTAATAATTTTTTCTTTATGAGATTCTTTGGGCAGAGGTAAGGGGGGTAGGGTTTGGGCCGAAAATGGTCTCCCGGCCACCCCGTCAATCATCAGTTTTATATAAATATTATACTTCGTTAGGTTAACCAGATCGTTGGCGTTAAACTCAGGCAAAAACTCTTTTTCTAAGAATTCAGCATCTTCTGCTCCCACCCTAAAACAAATAATTGTTCCCACATTCCCAAAAATAGCCTCTCTCACCTCAGAACTCCTTCCTGTAGGAGTCATTTCTTCTAATTGAGAAAGGTATTGATTTCCGATAACCAAAGACAATCTGTATTTTCGGGCCTCAGATAAAATGTTTACAAAAGAACGAGTGGCAAAGTTTTGAAATTCATCTACATATAAAAAGAAATCTTTTCTTTCTTCCTCTGGAATATCTACCCGGGACATTGCTGCTAATTGTAATTTGGTAATAAGCAAAGCACCTAAAAGGCGAGAATTATCTTCGCCAATCTTTCCTTTAGAAATATTGGCGATCAAAATCTTTCTTTCGTCCATTACTTTCCTCATATCAATGGTTGATTTTACCTGTCCAATAATATTTCTAATTAAGGGGTTAGAAATGAACTGGCCCACCTTGTTCTGAATGGCAGCAGTGGCTTCCACCTCATAACGTTGGGTATATTTGGAAAATTCATTGACCCAAAAAGATTTCACCATTGGATCTTTAATCTTCTCTA
This sequence comes from uncultured Candidatus Saccharibacteria bacterium, assembly GCA_964546415.1. Classification (GTDB taxonomy): domain Bacteria; phylum Patescibacteriota; class Minisyncoccia; order Minisyncoccales; family CAZJJV01; genus CAZJJV01. The sequence continues at coordinate 6,703 of CAZJJV010000019.1, read as the reverse complement.
CCACTTTTTTTCTGTATTCGGAATCTGCTAACATTCGATTGATACACAAAAGGGTGGTTCCCGGATACTCCAAAAGGGCTAAAATAGTATTGTTTAAGATATATTCCATTCTGGCTGACCAAACATCAGGCCAGATTTTCTTAAAAACCGACATCAACCCTCCAGCCACCAAGTGTCGGTGCTCAGGGTCCACTTTTTCCATTACATTAAAAGCAATAGGATATTCTACATCAGCAGGATTAAAATAAATCACATCGTTAATTCTTCGAGAAGGCACAAAATCTAATAATTCTTCAGCCGCTTCTCCATGGGGATCAATAAAAGCCAAACCCCGGCCCGCCTGAATATCTTGAATGGCCATATTTTCCATCAAGGCGGTTTTACCCATTCCGGTTTTTCCTATAATATAAACATGCCTTCGCCGATCATCAAGTTTTATCCCAAACTTCTTTTTTTGGTTTCGGAAGGTGGTCAACCCTATAAAAGTAATCTCGTTTTTGGTGCTTTGATCCATAGGGTTTTATTATTCTGTAGGTAAACTAGGAGGGGGACCCTTTTTGGCTTCAATTCTTTTCCAGCCAGGAACTGGAGCGGTCTCCCAGGCAGGAAAATGAAAAAGAGAAGCCAATTCTTCTGTGTTTAAAATAAAAATCTCTCTATCTTTTTTAGATCTGGGATAAAGGGGGGCTACTCTCTCTTTGTATTTCTTAAACATTTTTCGACATCTTACATACAATCTCCTCTTTCTAATAAGATTAAGGGGTAAAAACCAAGATTTTTTTATCTTGGTAATGGTCTCTCCCCAAGGATACAAGGCATTTAAATTATTGGTGGTAAAACAATTAAAAAAATTAAAAGCCATTCTTAGGGTAGGCTTGTGATAAACATCTTTTTTTCCTAAAAAAATAAAACGAATCCCACAAGAAAAAGCAGGCTTGGATAGTTTTCTTTCAATGGCTTCAACTATTTCTTTTTCCCCAGGACTCAATTTCATCTCAGGAGGAATCACTTCTTTTTCTGTTTTTTCTGGCCCGGGAGGCTCCCAACCAGGAAGCCAAATTTCTATGGCTTCTTGCAAAAGTGGTTTTGGTTTTTTGGGTTGAGGCCTCCTTAACAATTTAGTTTTAATCTTCTCGCCCTCTTTTAAAAATTCAGCCGCTGTTCCTTCAGGATAACCAGGACAAGCAGCCCCACCAATTGGCGTAGCCCTAATTTGAAGCCAAAATTGTTCCCCCTCTTGAACCTTAGCCAAGCCCTCTAAGAGATGAGAAAGAGGATCAACAATTTCTTCAGGTTTTTCTCTTTTGGTTTCAAAATCACGGTAGGTTTTAATAGGATAAGGATCTGGCCTGAACAATCTATAATCTGTTCCCCAAAGGTCCCATTCTTTGTTTGGAATGCTGGGGGGAACATTTTTGGTATAATCCTCTACCTCATAAATCTCAGCCTCTGGAAACTGAGAATAGATGGCTGCTTCTACACCATTACGGTAAGCTTTGTGAAATCTTAAATAAAAATGAATTTCTCCCCCAATAGAAACAACTTCAAAAGAAACCCCGGTTTGTAATTGACCATCAATCCAATGTTCCCACCAATCAGGAGGTTGATAAATCACTCCATGAATAGCGGCCATCACATTTTCCATCGCCTCAATAGGTTTTTTAATGTCTGGGGGGAGTTTTATTTCTAATAAAATCGGGGAATAAACATTATTTAACCATCTCTCTTGACGCCACCAAAGCCAAAAAGAGAGCGCTTTTTTCCAGAGAAAAAGAGTTAAAAAAAGCCACCACCAATTGGCTACAAACCTTCCTAGCCAAGTTAGAAAGGGCCAGAGAAATTTAAGAATTTCATTGATTCCGATTGCCATTTAAGCTTCCTGGACTCCTTTTAGAAAATATTTTCCCTCAGAATCTCTTTTGAAATAATTTTTGTTACAAAGATTCAACAAAACGGTAGCCTTTTTCACCATCCTTTGCTCCAACACCTTCTCAACTATTTCTTCTTTGGTTAGAGGTCTTCCGCTTTCTTTTAAAACTTTGGCAATTACATCCTTTACCTCTCCCTCTATATATCCCCATTCTTTTAAAGCATAAATTCCTCTTCCCACCAAAACAAAGCGGGGATCCTTTATTAATTCATTATGGACGGTTTGGGGCAAACAATCTTTGCCAATCAATTCTGCTACTCTACTAAAATGAAGAGGAGTTTGAATTTTCTTAAACACTAAATAAGCCCTATCTTTAATGGTCCGAGGATTAATTTCTGGCCATTCTTTCAAACCGTATAACTCTTCATCGTTTTTTAAAATCAACCTTGATATCTCTAGGGCTGACCTTAAGGTTTGTTGGCGCACCCCAAAATAATTCCTTAATTCTTTAAGGCTTAAGGGTTTTTTGGTTTCTTGAAATACCTGATAGGCCTTCTCTGCTATCTCAAAAGCCAAATTTAAATATTTATCATTTAAGGCCCAAAAAGCAAAAAATCTTTCGTTTGCTCGAGATTTTATAAATTCTTTACTGGCTGTCACCAAAAATATGGCTTCGTTTTTCTCTTTGCCATCCAATTTTTCAAATAACACATCTTCTTTTTTGAATCCTCCCTCCTTTTTGAGAATCTTTTTACATTCTTCCAATAAACCCTTGAACTCTTTCTTTCTGGCTCCTATTTTCGCTAAAACGCTTTCTTGAATTTGACGAACCCTTTCTCTGGTAATGCCAAAATCTCTTCCAATTGCCTCCAAAGGCTCTTTCTCCTTGCCACCAAAACCAAACCTTCTGGCAATCACCTCTTTTTCTCTTTCTGAAAAATCCTTAAGTAATTTATTAATTAAATTTTGATACCTTGCCTTGGCCATATTATTACATTTAAACACTTTTTAAAATTAATGTCAATGATACAAAGGAGGCTTTATGACCTCTTTTTTAATAATTTATACCATCCAACCAGGAGGGGTCCAGCCAAAAAAAGCGAAGAGTAGGTTCCGGCCACAATTCCTAAAATAAGGGCCAAAGAAAAGTATCTTAAGCTCTCACCCCCTAAAAGGAAAATCATTATTAAAGGAAAAAGAGTGGTCAAAGAGGTGTTAATACAGCGAGCGAGGGTCTGATTTAAAGAAATATTCACTGTCTCCTCAAAACTCTCTCCCCTACCCCTTAATAAATTCTCTCTCACCCTATCAAAAACTACTACTGTGTTGTTAATTGAATATCCCACCACTGTCAAAAGGGCCACCACAATCGGAATAGTTATTTGAACCCCTAAAAACTTCCCTAAAATTGCAAACGCCCCCAAAGGAATTAAAACATCATGACAAAGAGCCAAAATAGAAGTAAAACCATAAAACCAAGAAGTAAGGGGCCTTTTGATTTTTCGAAAACTAAAAGCAATATAAATCAAAATTGCCAAAAGAGCCAAAACCACAAAAAGCAATGTTTTTTCTCTTAATTCTTTCCCCACCACCGGCCCGATAGATTCAAAGCGCTTTTCTTTAACCTGATAATTCTCTTTTAACCTAGAAAGAATTTCTTGATGGGTTTTTTCGGTAATATCCTTTAATCTTAAAATCAAGCCGTTCTCACCAGCAGGCTGAATATAGATCTCTCCCAAATTAAGATCTTCTAAGGATTTTCTAACCTCTTGGTTGCTGGGCGTTTTCCCCTCAAAACCAATCTCCATAATGGTTCCTCCGGTAAAATCAATCCCTGGTCTCAAACCAAAAACCAATAGTAAAATAATTGCTCCTAAGATAAAAACGGTTGAGATAGCAAAAAATATGGCTTTATGTTTTAAAAAATTAATCTTTACCATAAAATTTTTAGTTTTTCTAAGGGGGTGTTAATAAAGCATTTTAAAAAGTTTTTAGTAACAAAAATGGCTGAAACCATAGAAAAGATAATTCCCAAACTTAAGGTTGTAGCAAACCCTTTTACAAAACTGGTGCCAAAACTAAATAAAATAAGAGCCACAATTAAGGTAGTCAAATTTCCGTCCCTAATTGATGGCCAGGCCCTTTGAAATCCTTCCTCGATAGCCAAAGAAAGCTCTTTGCCAGATTTTAATTCTTCTCGCATTCGAGAAAAAATCAAAATATTAGCATCAACGGCCATCCCAACAGAAAGCACAAATCCACCAATCCCTGCTAAGGTAAGAGTAACAGAAATAATTTTAAACACAGCCAAAACCACCAAGGCATAAATCGCTAAAGCCAAACTGGCTAAAACTCCAGGAATCCGATAAACCAAAACCATAAACAAAATTACTAACAAAAACCCTATCACTCCGGCTTTTAAAGATTTTTCCAAAGAAATTTTTCCTAAGGTAGGCCCTACTGATTGTTGAGAAATTAATTTAATGGGAACCGGCAAGGCTCCGGCGTTTAGATTGCGAGCTAATTCTTTGGCTTCCTCCACACTAAACTCTCCTATAATCTGGGCTCTCCCCCCAGAAATTTTTTCTTGAACCACCGGAGTTGAAATGGGAACCCCATCAATATAGATTGCCAAAATTTTTCCCACATTTTTCTCAGTAAGTTTTTCAAAAATTTTCGCTCCCTCATCATTAAATTCTAAAGCCACCAAGGGTTTGTAGGTATTAGGATCAAAGGTTAGTTCGGCCTTTTTAAGGTATCGGCCAGTTAAAGGGGTGGACCTGAAAGGATCTTCCCATTCTCCCTCGCCGGTTTGAGCGAATTTTCTGTTTTTTTCTATAATCTCTTGATAGTTTTCTTTTTGTTCCCTAAATTCCAAAAATGGAGTTTTACCAATTTGCTTGATTGCTTCTTTAGGATCTATCACTCCTGCCAACTCAACAATCAATCTTTCCCCTTGAACCTGAACCACCGGCTCTCTTACCCCAAAGAGATTCACCCGTCTCTCAATTACATCTTTTAAGCCAGCCATAATTTCTGATTTTTTCACATCTTTTATCTGGGAAAAATCTGCTTCATAGAGTAGGTGGACACCCCCTTGAAGATCTAAGCCCAATTTAAAAGGAACCTTTGGCAAAGGTAAAAATTTCCAAGAATACACAAAACTGCCAGCCAAAAAGGCTATTAAAAAAATAAAAATAGAGATTAAAAAAGCCTTTCTTCTTTGCCTCATAATTAAATATTATACACCTTTTTTAAAATTAGTAAACCAATTTATTTAACCGTATTTTGGCCAACAGCATTTTTTGTACTTTTTTCCTGAGCCACAAGGACAAGGATCGTTCCTTCCTATTTTCCTCCCTGAAGGAACATAGGTGGTTTCTTTAGGTGTTTTTGTCGCCTCTTTTGTTTTTATACTAGATTGTAAAAGAAAATGGAAAACCGTTCTCTCAAAAGTTTTTAAAAACCCTTGAAATAGTTTGTGCCCCTCTCTTTTATATTCCACTAAAGGATCTCTTTGGCCAAAAGCCCTTAATCTTACCGAGTCTCTTAAGTGTTCCATATTTTCCAAGTGCTCTACCCAAAGCGTGTCTAAAATTTTTAAAGTAATATATTTGGCTACCAAACCAAAATTTTCTCCTAATTCTTTCGCTTTTTTTTCTAAAAGTTCTTTTTCTTTTTTATCTTTCAACCAACCCTCTATCTCTTTTTTCCAGTTTTTTACCATTAAAAATTCTCTTCTCTTTTTGTAGATTGTTTCTCTTTGTTTGTTTAAAACATCATCATATTCCAATAAATGTTTCCTTAAATCTAAATTTAGGGCCTCTACTTTCCGCTGAGCCTCCTCAATGGCTCTAGAAACCAATTTTGACTCAATGGGCTGATCTTCGGGAACCTTTAAGGCATCCATCATGTTTTTAATTCTCTCTCCTCCAAAAATGTTTATCAATTCATCTTCTAGGGCAACAAAAAACTGGGAAGATCCGGGATCTCCTTGTCGCCCCGCCCTTCCCCTCAACTGATCGTCAATTCTCCTGGCTTCATGTCTTTCAGTGCCGATCACATGAAGCCCTCCCAACTTTTTAACCTTTTCTGCTTCTTGGGGATCAGGGGGGTTGCCTCCCAAAATAATATCCACCCCCCTTCCAGCCATATTGGTGGCAATGGTTACTGCCCCTAATCTGCCTGCCTGGGCAATAATTTGCCCTTCTTTTTCATGGTGTTTAGCGTTTAAAATTTGGTGGCTGATCCCCTCCCTTTCTAACAATCTTCCCAAATATTCATTTTTCTCAATAGAGGTAGTACCCACTAAAAGAGGTTGCCCCTTTTGATGTCTTTTTTTTATTTCTTCTATAACTGCCCTAAACTTTGCTCTTTCTGTTTTGTAAACCCTGTCAGGATAATCTTTCCTAATCATTGGTTTATTGGTAGGAACAACAATCACCTCTAATCCATATACAGTGGCAAATTCTTCAGCCGAGGTTAAAGCAGTACCAGTCATTCCGGCCAATTTTTCATACATCCTAAAATAATTTTGGAAACTAATAGAAGCCAAGGTGATAGACTCTGGCTGAATGGGCACCCCTTCTTTTGCCTCAATTGCTTGGTGAAGCCCCCCAGACCATCTTCTGCCTGGCATCAATCTACCAGTAAATTCATCTACAATAATTACCTGGCCATCTTTCACAATATAATCCCTGTCTCTCTTAAATAAAGTGTGGGCCCTGAGGGATTGTTCTAAATAATGTAAATATCGCATCCCCTTTTCAGCATAAATATTCTCTACCCCTAAAATTCTTTCCACCTTGTTTATTCCCGCTTCAGTCAGGGTGA
>CAZJJV010000018.1:0-9555 GCA_964546415.1 uncultured Candidatus Saccharibacteria bacterium | reverse complement strand
GAATTGGGGGTCGAAGTGGAGAAATTCAAATTGGCAAAATATTGTTAATCTGAGGCCTGTGAGCGGCGTGGAAGAAATATGAAGGCATGTTAGTGAAAGTGGAGAGTTGATATAGCGTTGAACTTCTATAAAGGAATTGTCACAGTCTCAACGAAAGGATTGAAGAATATGTTAACAAATATAAGTTAATGAATCGAGGACCTTCAAAAAGGCAGGCCGAAGAATAGATAGAGGAAGTAAAGAGATTTAAAAATATCCGGGTATTAGGAAAGAATTGCATCGAAATTTGAATTTTAAGAACATTTATCTTCCTATTATCCAAAGTGAAAGAAATTATGCCACAGAACTAACTGCGTAATGGGGAGCAGTAACAATCAAATCTTGTTATACTTGTTGTATGATAATGCACAATGAAAATACAACGGCTCAAAACCAGAAGATAAGATTTAAAATGTAACCTGGTAGTATGTAATGTTAGAAAGAGAAAGTTTATAATCATCCTTTAAGTGTGTAAAATAAACTTTTATTTAAACTTGTGTTTCCTTATAATGATAAGCATGAAAAATATAAATGAGCAGAATAATTTTGAAAAATTTAGATTGACAAAGCCCACGATGGGGAATATAATTATTGCTAGCGTCTTGGCCGCCTTAACTATTGGTATAGAAATTTATTTTTTAAAGAAGACTCTGATAAAAGAGGTAAAAAACGAAATATCAAAAACCCAACAGATACTTCAGCAACAAATTAATGAATTGAAAATGCAACTATTACAGTTTAGAGAGGACAAGGAAACTGTTGAGTATTTTAAGGTTTATGGAGCCGATAAGGAAGTAAATAGTGAAGAAGTAAATTTTTATATAGCAATAGAAAAGAATCTTTCTCTGTTGGAAAAGTTGAGACTAATTGCTGACAGACTCTCAAGGTTTAAGTTTAATCATCTTCCTATCAAAGTTTTGAAAATAGAAAATATCAATGGTAAAAAAATTGCAATTATTGAGCTAAAAGAAAGAAAGGGTTTACGTGTTTCCTGGCGTTTTGATTATTTCCAAGGATCAGCAGGAGGTCATTTTACCACTATAACTTTGACAAAAACTTTTCTCCAGAAGAACTATAAAGGGAAGTGGATAGACGGAATAAAATTTTATTATGAGGATAAACCCATTTCAGGCGATTGGGATCATATTTTCCTGAGTGGAATAATATATAGAGAGGAGCTCACAGAGTAGGATAGTAACATGAGATAAAGTAAGAGAAAGATAAGGAATGTGCTTTTTACAAATTCTTTATTGCATTGACAGTGTTTTAAGGAGAGCAATAGTTTTATTAAGAAAATCTTACACCTTATGCTGCTTGTTGACAAGTTTGTGAGATAGTTAGCAAAAAATTCTCCTTTGAAGGGTCTTTAATAAATTAGCCTTTCCAGTGAATTATGCCTCTCCAAAACTATAAAGAGCTTGACATCAAAAAGAAATGTTGTTAAATATACTCTTATGATGAGAAAAAAGTTAATTTTCCATAATTACAATGTCTTTTCTTGACAAAAGGGTTGAAAAACTTATATAATGGGCTTTTGTTTTAAAACCTTCGCAATGGTATAAAAGAAGAAGCTGTTATATGAAAAAAAGATTTGCATCAAGGAAAGGGAATATATCCCAGAGAGTTTCTACAATATAAAGGCAGATCTACCTGAACTCCCCAAACCGCCATTAAATCCGGCAACTGGAGAGCCTTTGAAGCTGGAAGATTTGCTTGCAATATTTCCTGCAGCCTTTGTAGAGCAAGAAATCTCCACAGAAAGATATGTAAAGATTCCTGAAGAAGTGATAAAAGCCTTTGAATCTTATCGACCAAGTCCTTTAATATATGCTGCAAAACTGAGGGATTATCTTCAAACTCCGGCTCACATATTATATAAATACGAAGGAATAAGCCCTACAGGAAGCCATAAAAACAACTCTGCCATAGTACAGGCCTATCTCGCAGCCAAAGAAGGAGTTGAAGCTTTGACTACAGAAACAGGGGCAGGCCAGTGGGGGTCTGCCCTTGCCCACGCTTGCTCGATCTTCGGAGTCAACCTCAGGGTATTTATGGTCAGAATAAGCTACCTACAGAAACCTGGCCGAAGAATACTTATGGAGCTATTCGAAGCTAAAGTCTTTCAAAGCCCAAGCCAGGAGACTGAATCGGGCAGGAAGTATTACGACAAGAACCCCGATCATCCAGGAAGCCTTGGAATTGCAATTTCAGAAGCAGTAGAACTTGCTGTCAAAAATCCCTCGGTAAAATATTCACGGGGCTCTGTTCTTGACAGCGTTCTAATGCACCAGACAATTATTGGTCAGGAAGCCGAACAGCAATTAAAGGAATTCGGTATGGAAATCCTGATATTGTAATTGGCTGCGTGGGTGGTGGTTCAAATTTTGCAGGATTGGCATTCCCCTTTGTAAGAAAAAACCTGAGAGAAGGAGCCGAAATACAGTTCATAGCTGTTGAACCAGAAGCCTGTCCAACCCTTACCAGAGGAGAACTCAAATATGACCATGGAAACAGTGCTGGCCTTACCCCTCTGCTTTTTATGTATACACTGGGAAAGGACTTTGTACCACCTTCAATCCATGCAGGTGGTCTCAGATATCATGGAATGGCTCCCCTTGTAAGTCATCTGGTAAAAATAGGCTTCATAGAGCCACGTGCATATCCACAAACCAAAATCTTTGAAGCAGCAGAAATTTTCCTAAAAACAGAAGAAGTACTCCCGGCTCCTGAATCATCACACGCTGTAGCCGCGGTTATTGAAGAAGCTTTGAAGGCAAAGAAAGAAGGTAAAGAAAAGGTGATACTTTTCAATCTTTCTGGACGCGGATTCCTTGATATTTCTGCCTTTGATAAAAGAAAAGTCTAACCGAGGAACTCACGATGGATTGAGTTAACTGCCTTCTCTACGTTGCCTCTTTTCACAATGAAGTAGTAAGTTCTTTCGTATGCGCCTGCGGAAGGATGTGGCTCTGATTACTATTGTTTATACAGAAGAAAAGGAGTTTCCATTTGGCTCCAGCAGATATTAACATAGAAATGCTTTCCGCAGGCGCACTCTTTCAATGGTACTTATCCCGGAACTAAGCAATAATCTATAATCCCTCAATACTGACTACAGAGATATTCCCGGTACAGGCCACACTTTTAATTATATCACCGTCCTCCTTTATTTATAAATAGGGGTGATATCTGTCTATAGGGTATTCGCGATGGTGCCAGTCAAGGAGAGAATAATAAAAGTCCGCCCGTAATCCCTCTTTCTTGAATGAAGGCTTCTACAAAGGGTTTTAAAAGATCCTTATCATAAGGAGTGTCGGTGACCTTCTAGTCTGTATACTTTGTATCCCATAGGCAGAGTCCTTCGTGGTACTTTGTTGTTATTATCACGTACTTCATTCCAGCGTATTTGGCAAGTTTCGCCCATTGGGCAGGATTGTACAAGCTAGGATTGGAATGTTTGAAATATTTTGGATACTCCTTATTGGGAATATATTCCCGGTATTTTACCCATTCATTTCTTGCTTCCAGGGAATATGTACCCCAAGAAAAATTGAAATTAAAATTAGATTTAAATAAAAATTTTCTCATTTTTATTCCTCTCTGCAAGTTTATGAAGTTTGTAGTCTATATTAAGGGTAGTGAGTGGTTTTTCTTCAGTTGACAGGCGTGCCGATTCCGTTTTACCACTCCCTCATCAAAGTCCTCATTGAGAAAGTGAAAGGCACTGAAGTTAATAAAAGGCCTACTTACAGAGAGAAGACCGTACCCTTTTCCTTAGTTATAGCCCCCCCGAACATCTATCCTGTTTCCGTTCTCCTGTGGTTTTATGTAGGGGAAGTATAGTTCATCCACGGATATTCTGTTGAATATTTATCCTTCCGAAGACCAGAGTGGTGGATGTGCTGAGGAAGGAAACAGTCAAAAACTGGAGAAAGGCAAGTTTTATGGTATCCATCTTCCGGGCAAAGTGTCCAATGAGATGGACATAGATTGCCCAGAACAGAGCGCCTATAAGCACCAGAAGATCTCCCTTTTCCATACTGAATCCTGTTTTTACGCTCAAAAGGTATAAACCAGCTACCGTCAGGATGACACTGTCTATACTCATCTCTGTATGGGAACGATGATCACATATAGTCCTGTAACAAAGTCTGCCTTACCTGCGGTGGTGAAAACTAAACTCACCTGCTGAAAGGAGACACCCATCAAAATGGTAATCCCAGTTTGCACAATTTCCCAAAGTTTTTTCTCCTTGTATATAAGTTTCTGTCCTAAACATCTCTTATATCTTCAAAAACTCTCATGTTCAGTCCTTGCGATTATTTCATCCTGCAGATCTTTACCAAGATTTACAAAATAATCGCTGTATCCAGCAACCCTTACAATTAAGTCTCTATATTTTTCGGGATTTCTCTGTGCATCTCTTAAAGTTTCTGCACTCACTACATTAAATTGGATATGGTGACCATCATAGCGGAAGTAGGTCCTTATTAGATTAGCAAGTTTGTTGATCCCTTCCTCATCCTTGAGAAGTGAGGGAGAGAGTTTCTGATTAAGCAATGTCCCACCTGTCCTGACATGGTCAAACTTTGATACAGACTTAATCACAGCGGTTGGCCCATGACGGTCTGCTCCCTGCGTGGGAGAAACTCCATCAGAAAGTGGCTCAGCAACCCGCCTTCCATTTGGTGTGGCTCCGGTAACCTTTCCAAAGTAGATATGAACCGTTGTAGGCAGAAGATTTACTCGATATTTTCCTCCCTTTGTATTAGGCCTTCCATCCAATATGTTGAAATATATTTCAAAGACCTGCTTTGCAATGGAATCCGCGTAATCGTCATCATTTCCATATTTCGGGGTCTGATTCAGAAGAAGCTGTCGTATCTTTTCTTCCCCCTCGAAGTTTTTCTTGAGAACTTGCAGGAGCTTGTCCATAGACAGTATTTTTTTGTCATAAACCACATACTTTATAGCAGCAAGAGAATCTGTAAGTGTGCCCATTCCTACTCCTTGGATGTAAGTTGAGTTGTAACGGGGTCCACCATCATGGTAATCTTTTCCTTTTTCTATACAATCATAAATAAGGAGAGACATAAACGGTGAAGGCATATATTCTGCATAGAGTCTTTCTATTATGTTGTTTCCCTTAATCTTAAGGTCTACAAAATACTTAAGTTGTTTCCTATAGGCTTCGAGCAGTTCATCAAAGGTTTTAAAATCTCTGGGATCACCTGTCTCTATTCCTACTTTTTTCCCGGTCCTGGGATCTGTCCCGTTATTAAGTGTTATCTCCAGAATCTTTGGCCAGTTTATATAACCTGTAAGAGTAGTGCTTTCTTTTCCAAAAGCACTTATGGTTACACACCCACTGGGGCCACCAGCTCTCGCATCTTCAAGAGTTTTACCTTGCCTCAAAAATTCCATAATTATAGCATCAGTGTTGAAAAAGGAAGGCTGACCAAAACCTTTCTTCACCACTTCTATTGCCTTTTTCAGAAAGGTATCGGGGTTTTTCTTACTGAGTTGAACACAAGTACTGGGCATCATAAGCTCCATTTCTCCGAGAACTTCCAGAATAAGATAAGACAGTTCATTTACTGCATCATTTCCATCCTTTGTGAGTCCTCCTACATTTATAAGGGAGAAATCCTGGTAAGTAGCACTCTGTTCCTCTGTGATTCCAACTTTTGGAGGAGCAGGTTGATTGTTGAATTTTATCCAGAAGCATTCAAGAAGTTCCTTTGCCATTTCCCTGGTTAAGTTACCTTCTTCAATATCCTTTTTATAAAAAGGATAAAGATTAACGTCCAGTCGGCCCGGATTAAAAGAATCCCAGAGGTTTAACTCAAGAGTCACTCCTAAATGTATGAACCAATACATTTGCAGTGCTTCCCAGAAATCTCTGGGCGCATGGGCAGGAACTCTATCGCACACACTTGCTATTTTCTCAAGTTCCCTTTTTCTCTTAGGATCTTCTTCTTTTTTTGCCATTTCAGAGGCAAGCCTCGAGTATCGTTTCCCGAGGATTATTATAGCATCAGCAGCTATTTTCATAGCCTTAAGTTCTTGTTCCTTTTTATATGCTTCAGGGTCATTCAAGTAATCCAGAGCCTCCAACTTACGGTCTATTTTTTCCTTGAAATCTTCCATACCCATATAATATATCTTATCATCCATTATAGCATGGCCAGGTGCCCGCTGTTCCATAAATTCGGTGAACACTCCTGCTTCAAAAGCTTTATGCCATTCTTCATCCATTGCGTTGAAGACTCTTTCTCTCATTGTTTTTCCCTTCCAGAAAGGAATAATCTTCTCTTTATACACCTTCTTAACTTCTTCACTAACAGCAAAGCGGGTTTTGTCCCTTGTGCTCATAACCTCAAAGTCTTCAATAGAGTGGGTTGTGAGTTCTGGATAAGTGGGGGTTGCTTTTGGGGCTGGTCCCTTTTCTCCTACTATAAGTTCGCCATCGTCAATGTGAATTTCTTTGTGTTCCATTATGTATTTTAAAGCAAGCGCCCTTGCGATAGGTGTTGGAACCCTTTCAGGGATTCCACTTTTATAAAATTCTGTTACAAGCTCAGCTCTCTCGCTTGAAACATAGGGCTCTGTTCTTACACTTTTTTCTCTTAATTTTTTAATTCTTTCTGTCATTTTATCCTCCTATTTTTACATTAAAACCAAATTTTTCAAACTTCTGTTTTATTTCTTCTATTTGCTCTTTTCTTGGCTTTTCTACCAGATACGGCTCCCATGGATGACTCAACTTTTTGAATTTATTTTTCCATGAGCTATGATAAGGTAAAAGACTGATATGCTTAATTTCTGGAAGGGAAACAAGAAATTCCGCTGTTTTCTCTATATTCTGGGTATCGTCGTTTACTCCCGGTATTATAGGTATTCTTATGTTTATTTTCTTTCCACTACTTGAAAGATATCGCAGATTTTCGAGAATGGGTTCATTTGGAACACCAGTAAAAATGCGATGTTTTTTGCTATCCATTAATTTTATATCATAAAGAAACAGGTCCACAAATTCACTTACTTTAGCAAGAATTTCCCTATCAACATATCCACTGGTATCTAAGGTGGTATGAATGTATTTCTCTTTACATCTTTTCAGAACTTTAAGAAGAAAGTGGGGTTGCACCAGTGGTTCTCCTCCGGAGAAAGAGACGCCTCCACCTGATTCATCGTAAAAAATAATATCCTTTTCAATCTCTTGCATTACTTCTTCAATTGTATATTCTTTACCCACAATTTCTCTGGCTTCTGTATGACATACTTTTACACATTCCCCGCAGAGGTTACATTTTTGGGTATCCAGAGTGGGAAATTTTCCATTCATTGTGATAGCCCCAGTGGGGCATGCCTCTGCACAATCACCACATGAAATACATCTATCTTCCCAAAAAATCAGTTCCATTCCCGGTTTTATGCCTTCGGGATTATGGCACCATGGGCAGCGCAACGGACATCCCTTAAAGAAAATTGTAGTTCTGATCCCGGGTCCATCATGGATAGCATATCTTTTTATATCAAATATAATTGCTTTAACCAATTCTCTCCTCCTGATGCTTTTCTCCAAGGAATTCTCTCAGTTTGTTTTGGTATTCCTCAAGTGGATAGTACTTCACAATATATTTCTTTTGTATATCAAAGGACCAATGAACATCCCTCATAAACTCTGCTGCCTGTTTGGGTTTTCCCTCTTTAAGTAACCTGAGGAATTCCTGATGTTCCTTTATGGAATTCTCTTCCCATTCCTTAAGGTAACCCTTCTGCCTTGGAAAGTCGTATAATCTTTTTTTCAGCGTATTAACGATCTTTATAAGATGTTTGTTATCGCAGAGGTTTAAATATGTGTTATGAAACTTTAAGTTCTTTTCGTAATACAAATCAAAGTTGTCCTTGTCTAAAGCGAGTTTCATTTCCTTATTCAGTCTTTCCATTTCCTTTAACTGTAAAGTCTTCATTTTAGGATATGAGACTAAAACAGCCAATGCTTCCAAGGATCCGATTATCTGATAGAAATCTTTAATATCCTTCAAAGTTAAAACATTTACAACTACCCCTCGTCTTGGAATTATACGTACAAACCCTTCCATCTCAAGCTGAAGGAGGGCATCTCTAAGCGGTGTCTTGCTCACCCCAAGTTCTCTTGCAGTTTTTTCCAGATTTATTAGTGAGCCGGGGAGTATATTTCCCCTGCTTAGCTGTTCTCTGAGGAAATCATAAACATGTTCCTTCAGGGATTTGTAAATAAATGGTCTATTTAATTCCATATTTCTCTTCAGCATAGCTCTTCCTGATATCTAATATATCATATATTTTTAGTATATCACATTTCAGGTTAAAGGTCAAGCTGTGTAAGTCCATAACATATAGGAAAATCTATTCTCTATAGTGAGAGAATGATTCCAAAACTTCAAAATCTTTTTGGTTGGAACCTCTTTGTAGCTCCTTATTTTTATCTTAAGCCATTTACAAAAGGAACTTTTAATAAGGAAGTATTCAAGAAGAACGATTAAATCTGATATAAGATACAGCGGAGTTTGTCTATTATTTTTGGGTAAAGGACCAGAGAGGGTTGATAATGAAGACATAAAGAAATATCTTTTTTATTATATGGTTGACAAAAAAGAAGGTTTTAATACCTACTTTGAATATCATCATAAATGCCTTAAAATCTCGTTATAAGGAAGTTTTAAAGAAAAGGCTTATTTATGAAGTGAAATGTCCCTGAAAGGATAAAAAATTATCAGTAATTTTGAGTAAAGAAGAGGTGAAAAAGATTTTAGATACCACTTCAAATATAAAACATAAGGCAATTTTCAAATGCACATGTGGAAAGGTGAGGATTAAAAAGAAAGTCTCAGTCCATTCACTAAGACATTTATTTGCAACTCATCTTTTGGAAAGTGGGATTGATCTGAGAGACATTCAGAAAACCCTTGAACATAAGAGTAGTAAAACAAAAGAAATTCACACCCATCTGTGCAAACCAAGTATAGCAAGCATAAAAAATCCACTTGATGTGATTTGGAGGAAAGGACATAAATATATCCATAGATATGCATTTACATATATCATGCTAAATTTGAAATATATCCGCAATGCGGATAAAGGAGTTATGTGCAATTGGTCATTTTACAAAAGGAGGTAGATAAAAATGGAAATGAGTTTGTATATAGATAAATACAAACAAATAAGATATAACCTTTTCAAATGGCGATATGAATTAGATGTCGCACATAAAGTCGTTTTGGCTCTCGGTTTTGCATGCTTAACGGGATTGTTGGCACAGGTTAGGTTTTATTTGCCATGGACTCCCATACCGATTACAGGCCAGAGTTTCGCTGTACTGCTCAGCGCGATTATACTTGGAAGATGGGGCGGGATTAGCCAGGTCATGTATGCAGGAATTGGTGCTGCAGGGGTGCCATGGTTTGCAGGTTGGAAGGGTGGAATTGGTGTCATTACTGGTCCTACAGGTGGATACATAATTGGCTTTAT
>CAZJJV010000017.1:0-9611 GCA_964546415.1 uncultured Candidatus Saccharibacteria bacterium | reverse complement strand
TCGCATATTTGATTTTTTACATTATTCATTTTATAATTACATCAGAAAAGGCGGTTTAAAATGAGGCTAGATCTAGGAAATATGAAGGTCGAAATAATTGAGATAGGACTGCCTCTCAGTATGACGGCTAACGCAACCGCAGCAGGTGGATGCTGCACACGTTCTCAAAGATGTCCTAATGAATAGTTTCCTTGTGTTGAGCCACACTTTGATCAAAGTGTGGCTCAACAGATACCTTCATAGATACAGCTAAATAAGAGGGCTAAAGGATGAAAGTGTTACGGTATAATATTTATTATAAAAATTTTGTATTTAATACTCGACAGAGAAGCCAACTTTCCCTTCCTACTCATATAACAACGGCTTTAAAGAATGGGAATACAGATAATTTCCCTCAAAAGTTATTGAGAATTTTAAGTACAACCGGCATTATTGTAGATGAAGAGATAGATGAGAGGAAATTGTTCCGGTTGTGGCTTCATACTTATCAAACTTCATCTCAAGTTGTAAGCATAGCTTACTTACCCACTTATGAGTGTAATTGTCGATGTGTCTATTGTTATGAAGATGGAGTCCGAAAAAAATATATAGATACCAGCGATTTTTCTATCGAAGTAGCGAATCATCTTGTAGAGTGGATAAAAGCTATTGTCCATCAAGTAAGGCCTTTGTATTTAGATTTTGCATTCCATGGAGGAGAACCCCTATTAATTAAAGACTGTCTCTTAGATATAGCTTCAAAAATTTATAGTGTTGTTGAGCAAGAGAACATAATTCCCATATTCTCAATAGTTACAAATGGGACTTTATTAACGTGGGATTTCGTAAGAGAAATCCGCAAATATGGTTTCAGAAGAGCTCTTGTAACTTTGGATGGATTACCTTCTTACCATGATAGAAGACGACCTTTTATTACTGGGGAAGGCACTTTTTACACTATACTTAAAAATATAAAGAATGCTTTCAAAGAAGGTTTAGAAATAGTATTGGGTTTTAATTTTGATAAACAAAATTATCATCACATTCCTCAGTTTTTAGATTTTGTTGTCAAAGAAGCACTAAACGAATATCCTGGGTTTTATATGATATTTGGAGCTGTAAGAAGGAGACTTACTCCTTCCAATAAGCAATATTTTGATCTTTATGAAGTTACTAAAAAGGAAGCTGCAGAGATTACAGCATGGGCCTATGAGGAATGCCTAAAGCGAGGTATTAGAATTGTTGATCCCTTGGGAATGGGGCTTTGTACTATGAAAAGGGTGTGGACCTTTACTGTGGATCCATATGGAAAAATTTTTAAATGTGTTACTATGGTAAGACATTCCACCTCATTTGTAGGTACAATTTTTGAACCAATCGAATTAATAATACAACGAATATCCACGATTATAGAAACTCAAGCTTGGCAAGAACTGCAGGCATGTCAAGAATGTAAATATTTACCTATGTGTTTAAATGGTTGTAACGAACAAGCTTTAGTTAAAAATGCTAAAACAGACTGCATGAAAGAATATTATAATGTTTTTATACCTCGGGCTATGGAACTCAGAGCACAAAGGTTAAGACAATTTCCAGATTTAATAGGCCGGCTTAGGGAAAGGAGTGATGCCCTTTTGCATTCCTACCTGTAAGAAAATGATAAGTGTACACAATTTGAGAAAAACTTATTTGAGACATAAAAAGGCCCCTGGGTTAAAGGGCCTGATTAAGGATTTAATCTCCAGAAGATATGAAAGGGTGGAAGCATTAAGAGGAGTGAGTTTTGAAATTTCTCCTGGAGAATTTGTTGGTTACATAGGACCTAATGGAGCAGGAAAAACCACTACAATGAAAATACTTTCCGGAATCCTTTATCCCACCGATGGAGAGGTAAATGTATTGGGGTTTATTCCCTGGGAGAGAAAAAAGGAATATTTAAGAAAAATTACTTTTGTTATGGGCCAGAAGAATCAGTTATGGTGGGACCTTCCGGCATACGATTCATTTAAACTATTAAAGGAAATCTATGATATTCCCGAAGCTCAATTTGAAAAAAATTTACACGAATTAACAGAACTTCTTGGAGTTGAGTATTTGATTAATTATCCGGTTCGCAGGTTATCACTGGGTGAAAGGATGAAGATGGAGCTTGTTGCCTCTCTTTTACACGAACCAGAAGTGATTTTTTTAGACGAGCCCACTATCGGTCTGGATATTGTTTCACAGGAGAAAATAAGGGAATTTCTCAAAATATATAATAGAGAAAAAAAGGCCACCATCATCTTGACCAGTCATTACATCAGAGACATTGAAAGGGTATGTGAAAGGATAATTCTTCTCCATAAAGGTTATATATTATTCGATGGAAATAAGAATGAACTAATCGAAAAATTCAGAAAATACAGGGTTATCAACATACTCTTCAAAAAGAAAATCCCTGAAAACCTAGGAAGATACGGAGAGGTTATCTCTGTGGATGAATTAAAAGTTAAAATTAAGGCTAATTCAGGTAAAGTACGCGAGGTAATAAAGGAAATTTCCTCTAAATTTGAGATTCTTGCAATGGAAATTGAAGAAGCATCCATGGAAGATATTATTAAAGAGACATTTGAGGAACTGCTTTCTGAACAAACATGAAGAAATACCTTTTAATTGCACTTAATACAATTAAGGAAAGTGCGGAATTCAGGCTAAATCACATTTTAAGTTTCTTAACAATAGCTCTCCCTTTTGTTTTTGTTATACTCTTGTGGAAAAAAGTTTTCATTTATGTCTATGATATAAAAGGATTCACCCTATCCGGTATAATTACTTACTATTTTTTTAGCATCTTACTCCAAGATCTTATGTATGTAGGAGTAAACTGGGAGATACTCATGGACATAAAGGATGGAAAACTTTCCTTATATCTTGTAAAACCCATCAAATATCCGGTCGCTATGTTTTTTATACGACTAGGAGTAAATATACCGTACTTTTTATCCGGCCTGATAATTCTGTCCGTTTATCTGATCTGGATTAAAGAATATTTTATTTTCCAGACTAACTTTGTGATTTTGGGACTGTTTTTCCTTACCACATTCCTTGCCTTTGTTCTGGCATACATTTTCACCTTTACGTTCAGCATCCTTTCTTTCTGGCTCGAGGAGATTAGTGGGGTCAATTTACTTATCAATGTCTTCATGCCCATCTTAACCGGTCTGGTTTTACCTCTATCAATGTTTCCTTCTCCAATTTCCAGTATATTGAAGATTCTTCCCTTTAGATATACCCTGAATTTTCCCATAGTAGTTTACCTAGGGAAACTTTCCACTTATCAGATTAAAACTGGAATATTAATTCAAATTTTCTGGATACTGTCAGGTGTTGTTATTGCTCATCTTTTGTGGTCAAAGGGATTGAAGCGGTATCAGGCGGTAGGTGGATGACAATGAGAAGATATCTCAGATTGTGGATTGAATTTTTGAAGTCAAATATAAAAAGAGAGACTGTTTTCAGATTTAATTTCTTTCTTCACATTATCGGGCATCTATTCTGGTTCATATTTTCCTGTATTTTTTTCAAAGTCATATATATGAATGTGCATCAGATTGGGGACTGGAACATATATCACGTTCTGACATTGATTGGGGTAAATCAGTTGATAACTTCTCTATATGAGGCTTTCTGGGGAGCAAATCTCAGACAATTCCAGACATATGTAGAAGAAGGAGATTTTGATCACTTCATACTTAAACCTGTTGATCTTCAATTTCTTGTATCTACAAGATTCATAAAGCTGAGTCCTCTTTTTTCTCTACCAGTTCCCTTATTTGTTATTTTCTATTCTCTCAGTAAACTCTCCATATCTTTTTCTCCTTTGAAAATTTTACTGTTTTTTATAATGCTTTTTATTGGCCTCTGTATCAGATATTTCATAGGTTTTCTCATTATGAGTCTCTCTTTCTATATGACCAGGGTAGAATCTCTTTTTTACTTACAAAATGAGTTCTTCAGGTATGCCGGTTATCCCATCAGCATATTTACGGGAATTTCAAGGTTAATCTTTGTTTTTATCATCCCGGTGGCTATAATTGCAAACTTCCCTACAATGGTGTTAATTGAGAAAGCTATCTCCTTTGAATTTGTTATTTATGCCATCCTCCTGACACTTGCACTTGCCGCCAGTACAAGATGTTTTTTCTATTACTCCATAAGAAAATATACAAGTGCAAGTAGTTAAAATTTGATTATGTAAAATGTCTTCATAGTTGGGGAAAAGAGCCAAAAGAGGCCAACTCATAGAAAATCAAACTATAAATTAAAAGAATGTCAAACTACCATCTTTACGGGCCTTCTCATAACCCACTTCAAAAAACTTTAGACCGGTTGGAATCAGGACTATACTGAAATGTATTAAAATGAAAAAATCTTTAAAACATACGGGTAGAATAAGGTAAATCCATTCAATAAAATCAACCGGAGACCGTCAAGTGCGTATGTAAGAGGGAAAATTTTAGACACGACTTGCAAAGGAAATGGTAAAATACTCACAGGATAGTACACCCCAGTGAAGAGTCTATTTACCCATGATATTGTAAACATCAAAGGGTCACCCTGTTTTGTTATTATAATCACTCCACTTGAAGCTATTCCCAATCCCATTAAAGAGAGAATAGAAACTATGAAAAAAGGAAACAGTGAAAGTAGACTCCCCAAAGAAAGGGTTATTTTCATTCCGAGGAACAGGGAAACTGCTAAATAAACTATGGCCCCAATTCCTGCCTTGCAAAAACCCCAAATTCCCTGACCAATAGCGAAAGTAGACAGAGAAGTTGAACTCATAAGTGCTGCTTCAAGAGTTCCTTCTACCTGTTCTTTATAAAGGGCATTTCTAAAACTATATATACTGGCACTTGAGAAGTTCTCGAAAATAACACCTATTATAACGAAAGAGAAAAAATTTGCACTGTATCTTTCAAATTGAACAGAATTCAGACCCGCCTTGCCAAGAAAATAAAGCCATAGAACCTGCATCACCCAGGTGGCAAAATTCATTAATACAACCCATTTATAACTTACCCACGTTAAAAACCCCCTTTTTATGAACCCACAAAACTTATAAAACGCTCTCATTTTCCTTACCAAAAAATTTGACAAAAAGCTCTTCTAAACTGGTCTCTTCTAACCTGAACGACGTAATACATTCCGATATGTGCAAAGTAAAAAGAATTAATTTATAGATTTCTTTATCGCTGTAACCTTTATTTAGTGGTATTGTTATTTCCCTTTTCTCCCTATTAATCGTGACATTTTGAAAATCCTTTATCAACGTCATACTTTTATTTAATGATTCTTCATCAACAAAAGTTATTTTTACCTCCCTTCTCAGATACTCGGGAAAAAGTTGTTTAACAAGTGTGGGAGGACCTTTTTTAATAATCTTACCTTCGTGAAGAATTACTACTTCATCGCTGATTTCTTCAACCTCCCGGAGGTCATGACTGCATAATACAAAAATCCTTCCTTTCTTTAAGGACAGAATAACCTCCCTTATTTCCTTAGATGATACCGGATCAAGTCCAGTTGTTGGTTCATCCAGTAAAACAATTCTGGGGTTATTTAGCAGGGCTCTTGCAAGTCCAAGTTTCTGTCTTTCCCCTTTTGAATAAGTCAT
Source organism: uncultured Candidatus Saccharibacteria bacterium (assembly GCA_964546415.1). Taxonomy (GTDB): domain Bacteria; phylum Patescibacteriota; class Minisyncoccia; order Minisyncoccales; family CAZJJV01; genus CAZJJV01. The sequence continues at coordinate 3,976 of CAZJJV010000017.1, read as the reverse complement.
AAATCTATTGTTAATAATCTTCCTCGGAAAATTTACAAGTTCCAGGCTTTTATTAATTCTTTCTTCTCTTTTAGCCGGGGGAATATCCATCAACATAGCAAAAAATTCGAGATTCTGTCTTCCTGTTAATCTATAATAAAAACTTCTCTCGCTATTGGGAAGGAGCCCCGTTATTTTTTTTATGTCTTTATTTTTGATTATACTGTAAGTATAATGCCCATCACAATATAGAACTCTTCCTTCGTCCGGTAAAATCAGGCCGGCTATAATTTTAAGGAGAGTGGTTTTACCCGCACCGTTGGGTCCAATTATACTGCATATCTGTCCCTCGTTGACATTAAAAGAGACACTCTTAAGTGCAACAATACCATTTTTGAACTTTTTCCTGACATTTTCTATCATTAATCGGATATTGTGTTCCACTGTTTTGCTTACATATTTCATATTAAACCCCTCTTTGGGGGAATTTTTGAAATCCAAATTATTCTATCATGTCACAACATTGTCGATTGTTACATACATAATATCCATTATCCTCTTGGGACACCTTATTGAATGGAACCCCCTGTAATAGGGGGAATTTTGTTTCATCAACATTACCTGAATAGCAAGGGGAAGTTTATACTCTTTTAGATACCTTATTATAGAAATTACTTTATCAAAATCAAAAGAGCCTGGCATTTGGGTTACAAAATCGTGTAGTTTACTATTATGACCATAAAGACTCAGCTTGATTCTCTTAATCGTATTAAATTTTTTGTTGATAAAATATAATTTTTGATTTTTTGATAATCAAGTAAAAGGCCATTGGTGAGAAGAGAAATCATAAAACCTAACCGGCTTCCATATTCTACAATATCTAATGTGTCTTCTCTTACAAAAATTTCGCCCCTGTAAATACTATGTTGACTGTACCAACTGCTTTGAGTTCCTCCAAAGTATTAAAAACTTCAAGGGTATTTAATTCGTGTGAATAGTTTGTGGATGTATCACAATATGAGAAGTAAGGGCAAAGTGAACAGTCCAAATAAACACACGCAGAGGGGTTTTTATTTTTTCATGTATATAACAGTAAACGCACGGAAGATTACATCTATAAGTTAATTCAAAATTTATGTCAAATGGTATGTTATAAAAGGAGAGTAAGGAATACTTATCTTTTTGAAGTGTCATTCTTCCCTCTCCTTAATTATTACCTGTTCTGCTTCTAAATCTTGTAAGAATTCTTCCACATCTTTACAGAGTTGTTGATAGGGAGGAGGGGCCTTTAATATTTTTAACAGAGCGTTCAATATTGCTGATTGTTCCTTTTCCTCCTCTAACATTTTCCATATAATTTCAGCTAAATCTTTTAAAAAATAACACTCTTCTGTTTCTTTTTTTATCAAAAGAATACCTTTTCCTTCTATTTGTCTCTCCACTACATTCTTGTTTTTGACATCCTTGTATTTCATTATGTCTCTTGTATTATGCCTATAAAAAATATAAAAATCGAGATACAGATCTGGGTCAACTCTATGACGAATACGCAGATACAATAAACTAAAATTTAATTACATAAGATGTCTTTATCATTAAGATATGGTCTGTTTCATTTTGAACATCTTTATAATTATAAACCAAATACGCATTTCCACCGGGTAGGAAGTTAAACTGTAATAATAAATTGAGATCTTTGCGCTCACTTATTGTAGAATTTTGATAAAATATTTTGATGTAACATTTGTTGTGAAATCTTAGCTTTACTTTAGCCCATAAAAGCTGATCTTCCTCATGTTGATCCCTCAAAATACTCTTTGAATAACCTGCTTTGATTTGAATCTTTCCTTCACGATTCAATGCATAGCTTATGCTATAAAAATTCAAGTAGTCACCATAATAGCTACCTAATTCATATTGTGCTTGTAAGCTCTGCCAATCGTTTAAATCAATACTTGTCGCAAAAAAATGTAAATGATTAACAAAATAAGCTTCTGAGATTGCATCCCGTCTCTTTTCTGGGGTATAGTTGTATTCAATCCAAACTCTTGAACAAGGACTTAAACCGAGATACATACTTCCCTGCCTTTCATAAAGCTTATTATCCTTTATATATTTACCTTCAGCTCCTCCCATGGAAAGAGAAACCGCATTCATGTACCTCCGCTCTGTAGTGTAATTGTATCCTAAATAAGTCCAGATGGAATATGTACCAGGCTCATAAGAGATAAAGGCAGTAGGTAAGTTTAGAGATTCTTCAAGATATTCAAAACCCGAATTTATGGTAATTCCGGAGCCGGAGTATCGATGGAAATATAAATATATATCCTTTCCCCCAGCCCTTGTGTATTGCAGAGTCAACTGCAATTTTTCCGGCAATTCAAAGGTAAGATCTCCACCTCTACCGCTGATATTCCCTCTATTTAAAATATAGAATACTCCCAAATTGCCAAACGATAGTTCATAAACACTTCTTACTCCCATAGTGAGCTGGTTTGCATTCAGGATAGAAGTATTACGTAGTGTATCCTTTTCTGAGACAACAAAGGCATTGGTTTTTATATTTTTTTCAGAATAGTTTAATTTAAAACCAAGATTTATATCAAGGAGGCTCCTAGTATAAAAGACCTGAAAAGGTAATTCCCACAATTCAAATCCGTTCACGAAGAAAGGTCTTTTTTCAGGTAGATATATCATACGTCTTTTTTCTAAATTAAATTGATCCTGGTCTGCTTCTATTGAAGCATACTCTGGATTTACGGTGATTGAAAATTCCACATCTTTGAAGTGTAAAGATATATCAGTGCCTGTTTTCACTTTTGTTTGTTTATTTTCTCTTAATAGGCTGAGATAAGGGATAACACTGCCCATCCAGGATTTATAAGATTTTGTTTTTTTAAGAGGTATCTTTATAAGATAAGTGTAAAAAAGATCTTGATACAGTCCCCCTTTTAATATTGGAACATAACTCCCAATCTCGTAATTTCCCACCTCTTTTAATTGTGCTTGCCTTATAAAATTTATATAAAGACATAAAGTATCATTCTTAATATCAGCTTTAAAAATATTAATGGGAATTTGCATTTTAAATGTCCATAAAGAATCCTCCCATCTTTTAGTTTCTGAATACCATATTTCATCCCAGTTAGGGAATAGTTTAAATCTATCAAATATTTTCCCGTCCATTTGAACGTTAGCGGGATTTATTCCAAAGTAGAATCCTGTATGTCTATCTTTGCTTACAATAAAGATAAACAGATCACCACTGCCTTGAGGTCTATCTCTATCCATCCATGTAACCCGAAATCCGTGCTCGGCATACATTTTTCCTTCTAGCCGGATTGTATCTCTACTTATCGTGAGAAGAACCTCAGATTTGTTTTCCATAGGGTGATTCTTATTGGGGTAGAACCTTATAAAATCCTTAGCACTTACCTGGAGTGAAAAAATTAACATTAAAGTAATATGAAAGATACTCATACTTCCTCCTTTTTGAAATATCAGGATTATATAGTAATATACAAGTTGAGAGTAAATAACTCGCACTCCTCAAAATACCATAGTGTTTCTTTAATCGTGTCTCTGAACATAACTTCCTGATCCACTTTCTTACTGCAGCTCTTCTAATTTGAGGCAAAATTCCTCTGGTAATAATCTCCTGGTCAAAATAATAGCTTTCCTTGACTTTACTATGTATAATTGTTAATATTTTGTATCCCTATCATGATAAGATTTTTATTGTTTTTTGTGATAACCTCTACCTTTTCTGACCGCACCGGGCAGAAAATGGAGGAGTATTTATTAAAAACACTTGGCTATAAGGATTCATTATACATCGATGTGGAATCCCCATTGCTTTACTACCTGAATACATATGAAAAGGTGATAATTGACACAGAAGCAATTATATCATATGACCAGTATATTGGAGAAAGGATAGAGGAAGAAATTAAAGCTTCCTTCCAGGCTGCACTCAAGGAGTCATTGAAAACGCAGA
>CAZJJV010000016.1:0-10303 GCA_964546415.1 uncultured Candidatus Saccharibacteria bacterium | reverse complement strand
AGTGTTGACAAAATAAATAACTTATTTTAAAATAAAATAAATTTTATGGAGATTTTAAGCGTGAGTAAAAATAATAAAAAGGGGAGTAAATAAATGATAATACCCGGGCTCTCATCTCTATATAACTATTATTGGTGGTATTATATAAGAGATGGGGGCCCGGGGATTATGGTTTAATCCCCGCTGAAGGGTAATCCCTGAGGCCCCCACTTTATAGTGGGGGCTTTTTTTATTTAGGAGGTAAGTAAGATGGAAAGGATAATAACAGATATTGAAACTCCTGTCTCTGCTTTTCTAAAGCTTAAAGATTTTAAACCTGTATTTCTTCTTGAAAGCGTGGAACAAGGTAAAATTCTGGGAAGATATAGTTTCATTGGGTGTTCTCCAAAGAAGAAAATAGTGTTTGATAAAATAGAACCAGGAACAAAATTTTGGGAAGAACTCGAGCAAGAATATAAAAAAATTAAAAGAAATAACAGAAACTCTAATTTAAGATTCACAGGTGGGATTGTAGGATATACTGGATACGATGCTATTCGCACTATTGAAAAAATCCCGAGCATAAATGAAAAAAGTTTTAATATTCCTGATGCGTTATATGTTATACCTGATTTTCTTATTGTTTTTGATCATCTGAAACATTCTCTTATAGTTGTTCACGAGGATGAGAAAGAGGAGAAAAAACTTACAAAAGAGATAAAAATGTGTCTGGAAAAAGAAAAGATAAAAAAAGATATGAAAAAAATTAAAGTATATGGGCCACATTCATTAGAGAAAAAACAGGATTTTATTAGAAAAGTAAATTTTCTCAAAAATTGTATCAAAGAAGGAGAAATTTTTCAGTGTGTTATTTCAGTGAGATTTGAGGGTAAAGTGAATGTAGAGCCATTTAATATCTACAGAGCCCTAAGGTTCTTAAACCCATCGCCTTACCTGTTTTACCTTGATTTTGATGATTATAAACTAATAGGCTCTTCTCCTGAGGTCCTTGTCAGGAAAGAAAGAGATGAAATACTTACATGTCCAATAGCAGGAACAAGGCCAGTATTTGAAAACGAAGAAATAAATAAAAAAATGGAGAGAGAGTTATTGGAAGATGAAAAAGAAAATGCTGAGCATCTTATGCTTGTCGATCTCGCAAGAAACGATTTAGGCAAAATCTCACTACCCGGAACAATTATGGTTGACAGATATAGAGTGATTGAAAGATTTTCCCATGTAATGCATCTTGTAACTTATATAAAAGGGAAAGTAGATAAAAAGTATTCTATTTTCGATATTTTGAAGGCCTGTTTCCCTGCAGGGACGGTCACAGGCGCTCCTAAAGTAAAAGCGATGGAACTTATAGAAGAGTCAGAACAGCAAAGAAGAGGGCCCTATGCAGGCTCGGTTGGATATTTTGATGAAAAGGGTAACATGGATCAGGCAATCCTTATAAGGGCAATTTTTATGAGAGGAGATGATTTTTTCTACCAGGCAGGTGCAGGTATTGTTCATGATTCAGTGCCAGAAAAAGAGTGGGAAGAGTGTCATAACAAAGGGGAAGTTCTAAAAAGGTCAATTTTGATTTCGGGAGAGATTTAAAAATGAGAGTGCTTCTAATAGATAATTATGATTCCTTTGTTTACAATGTATATCAACTATTGCTTGAAGTAGGCTGTAAGGAAGTAATTGTTAAAAGAAATGATAAAATTACCTTAAGTGAAGTGAGAAGAATTTATCCTGACTTTATCTTCCTTTCTCCTGGCCCTGGTCATCCCAGAGATGCAGGTATTTGTGTATCATTAATAAAAGAATTTTACAAAGATATACCCATATTTGGCATATGTCTCGGACATCAAGCAATCGCGTACACTTTCGGAGCGAAGATAAAAAAAGCGAAAAAAGTAGTTCATGGTAAAATAAGTGAGATATATCATGATGCCACGGGAATTTACAGAAATGTCGATTCTCCGTTTTATGCCACGCGGTATCATTCGTTAGTAGTAGATGAAAGGACTTTGCCGGATATTTTCGAAATTACCGCCTTTACAAAAGAAGGTGAAATTATGGGTATAAGAATGAGAGAGCATAAAGTAGAGGGGGTTCAATTCCATCCTGAGTCCTATGGAACAAAATTCGGAATGAAGTTAATAGCAAATTTTATGGAGGTGTAACAGGATGAGAGATTTACTTGAGAGGATTGTGCAGAAGGAAGAAATAAGTAAAAAGTTATCCAAAGAAATAATACTTAGAATTCTTGAGGAAACACTCCCGGACGAGCAAGTTGCGGGTCTCCTGGTTGCATTGAGAGTTAGGGGCGAAACGCCAGTTGAAATTGCAGGATTTGCCGAGGGCATATTGGAAAGAGCGATTAAACCTGATTTAAAGAAAATTAGACCCGAGATTGATACTTGTGGGACGGGAGGAGATGGTAAGAATACATGGAATATCTCAACTGCAGTCTCTCTTTTGATTGCGTCTGATGGAATAAAGGTTGTAAAGCACGGAAATAGGTGTGTTTCAAGTACAAGTGGAAGTGCGGATGTACTTGAAAGAATGGGTATAAAGACTGTTCTCGCTCCTTCTGAAGTTTCTACCTACTTAAAACGTTTTAACTTCGCATTTTTATTTGCCCCAGTTTTTCACCCAGCGATGAAAAGAGTTGCTAATATTAGAAAAAATCTTGGTATCAAGACTGTATTTAACATGCTTGGACCTCTTACAAACCCCTGTTTCCCAAGATCTCAGATTGTAGGTGTACCAGATTTGGATACACTTAGAAGACTTTCGAAAGCAGCGAATATACTGCATAAGAATATTTTATTCTATACTTCGGAATCTGGCTATGATGAAGCAATACCTGGTGATAGAGTTTACATGAGTTTTTCTAAGCAGCCCGAAAGAATAATTGAAGTAGATACACATATATTTGGATTAAGAATACCAGAGGAGTACGAATTGAGAGTTTCCACACCTCAAGAAAGTGCAGAGAAAATAATGAAGGTGTTTTCAGAATTTAAAGAACCTGAGAGAAGTATTCTTATTCTCAATACTGCGCTTGCCTATCTTGCACTGGGAGTGATTAAAGATTTAAGAGAAGGGATTGAGAGAGCTGATTATGTTTTAAGATCAAGTAAACCATTAGAGATTGTTGAAAAAATGAGGAAGGAAAATGTTGCAGAAAATAATTGATAAAACACGCGAGAGAGTTAAGTGTATGAAGAAACCTTCAAAGTTACGGTGTTCTCATGGTATTGTTCCTTTAACTCCTCCTCTCTTTATTGCAGAAATAAAAAGGAGATCTCCTTCAAAAGGCCTCTTATCAAGTAACCTTAATCTCTTAAAAAAGGTTGAAAATTACATTAACGGGGGAGCAAATCTTATTTCGGTAGTGACAGAGCCTTACTTCTTCGGAGGTGATATTAAAGATATTGAAGTTATTAAAAATAATTTTAACATCGGGGTTTTAAGAAAAGACTTCATAATTTCTAAGGACCAGATAGTAGAAAGTAGAAATGCAGGTGCAGATGCTATTCTTTTGATAGCCAGCATCTTGAATTACAGTGAGATTAAGGAGTTTATTCATTTTGCCAAAAGTTTGGGGCTTTATACACTCGTTGAGTGCCATTCAAAGTATGATATTGAGGAATCTTTAAAAGCAGGCGCAGAAATAATCGGAATAAATTCAAGAGACCTTAATTCTCTTAAAATTGACCTCTCTCTTTTTGGAAAACTAAGACCATATATACCGGATGAAGTTGTAAAAATAGCAGAAAGTGGCATTCACAATCTTGAAACAATAAAAAAAATAAAATCGTTAGGCTATGATGGATTTCTCATAGGGACAACACTTATGTTGGAAAAGAATCCTGACAAAATTTTAAAGGAGTGGGTTAAAGAATGGAAAAGGTAAAAACATTTATTAAAATTTGTGGAATTAAGAGAGTTCAAGATGCTGTAGCTGCTTTTGAAGCAGGAGTGGATGCTGTAGGGTTTATCTTTTTTAAAAATTCTCCCCGGTTTGTATCTTTTGACTACGTTAAACAGATGTTGCGAGATTTACCTCCTATAAAAAAGTTCGGCGTTTTCCCAAAAATAGACAGAAGGATTATTGAGGATATGTCCTTAGAGCTTTCTCTTGACGGAATTCAGATATACCATGATATAGAAGGAGGTTTTGATAGACTTTTAAAAATAAGAGCTTTCTTCTATCCCACCATTGAAAATAATGTAACAAACTATGACTTTCTTCTTATTGACTTTAAGAAGTCAGGCTTTGAGCAAATTCCGATACACCTTGCAGTTTCATTACAGAAAGAGTTTGCTTCGATACCCGCAATATTTGCTGGAAATTTGAACAAAAATACAATCAAACCATTTATAAAAGAAGTTAGGCCTTTTGGAGTGGACATATCGAGAGGGGTAGAGAAATCTCCAGGGGTAAAAGATAAAAATCTTATTTTTGAAATTGTGGAAAAAATAAGGGGGGCAGAACATGAAGCATAAATATGGTGTTTTTGGCGGAATATATGTTCCAGAAACCCTGATACCTTCACTTCTGGAACTTGAGAAAGCTTTTAAAACTTGTAGGGAAAATGCAGAATTTGACAAGAAGCTAAAAGAATACCTTGCAAATTATGCAGGAAGGCCAACGCCTCTGTATTACGCAGAGAATATTTCTAAAAAATGGAAGAATGATATATTTGTGAAAAGAGAAGACCTTTGCCACACAGGCGCTCATAAGATTAATAATGCAATTGGTCAGGTTCTTCTTGCAAAGTTTATGGGTAAAAAAAGAATAATTGCAGAGACAGGAGCTGGTCAGCATGGGTTTGCTACTGCATCTGTTTGTGCAAAGGAAGGAATGCAGTGCACAATATATATGGGGAAAATCGACGCCCAAAGACAAAAGGAAAATGTTTTGAAGATGAAACTTCTGGGAGCTGAAATCGTAGAAGTTGATAAAGGTTCAAAGACACTGAAAGATGCAATAAATGAAGCTATAAGAGATTGGATTACTAATTTCGATAACTCTTACTACCTTCTCGGTTCTTGTGTTGGGCCCAGACCTTATCCTCAAATTGTAAAACATTTTCAATCTATTATAGGAAAGGAGGCAAAAATGCAGTTTGTTAAAAAATGTGGATGCCTTCCTGATTATGTAGTTGCGTGTGTAGGTGGTGGTTCTAATTCAATAGGAATTTTCTCGGCGTTCTTAAAATATAAAAACGTTAAATTATTTGGAGCAGAAGGAGGAGGAAAAGGTAAAGACATGACAGCGGCAACTTTATTCTATGGTAAACCAGGAGTTCTTCATGGAGCATATACATACGTTCTACAAAACAAAGATGGGCAGATTAAAAAAACTTATTCAATTGCTCCTGGTCTTGATTATCCAGGAGTAGGTCCTGAACATAGCTATTTGAAAGAAACAAAAAGAGTTTCATATTTTCCAATTAAGGATGAAGAGGCAATTTTAGCATATGAAGAATTTGCAAGAGAGGAAGGAATAATTCCCGCAATTGAATCTTCGCATGCTATTGCTCTTGCTAAAAAGATTTCAAGAGAAGAGAAAGGAATAAAGATTCTTATTTGTCTTTCTGGAAGGGGAGAAAAAGATTTAAGCAATTATTGGAGGTATAAGAATGAGGTTAGGTAAAAAATATTTTGTACCTTATATAACAGCTGGGTTCCCTTGTAAAAATGAATTTTTAAAATATTTAAATCTCATGTGTGAATATGGAGATATGGTTGAGATCGGAATTCCTTTTTCAGACCCCCTTGCTGACGGAAGTGACTTACAAATTGCCCATGAAATGAGTCTCAAGCAGGGAGTAGATATTGATTTTGTCTTTTCATCCATTGCAAAGCTCAGAGTTAAAAAGCCTTTAATTATAATGAGTTATCTTAATCCTATTTTGGCATATGGAATTGAAAAATTTCTAAGAAAAGCAAGGGAAAGAAATGTCGTTGCCCTTGTAATACCTGACATGCCTTTTGAAGAAGCGAGGTTTTTCCTTCCGGTTTTTAAGCAATATAAAGTTTTTTATATTCCTTTTGCAACAGTGTCTACATCACCTGAGAGGTTTTTAGATATAGAAAAGGTCGCATCTCTCTTTATTTATTTTGTGTCAGTTAAAGGAACAACAGGTGGAAGAGATAAACTTCCTGAATATACTTATCACAAGCTAAAGGAATTACGAAATCTCACAAATAAAAAGTTCCTCTTAGGATTCGGCGTTAAAAATCCTGAAAGTATCAAAAAATTATTGCATCTTATAGATGGGGTGATAATTGGTTCAGAGATTGCAAGGAGAATTCTAAATCAGGAAAATGTAGAAGAGTTTATGAAAGAGCATTTGAATTTATTAAAAAGGGGGGATAAAGATGCCAGAAGGCTGGTGGATAAGAGGAGCAAGAGGAGCAATAAACATTGAAGAAGATAAAAAAGAGGAAATTGTTAAAAAGGGGAAATATATGATAAATGAAATTATAAAGAAAAATGGAATTAAAGAAAGTAATATAATTTGTATATTTTTTACAGTAACTGGTGATTTAACGTCTGTTTCTCCAGGATGTATAGTAAGAGAGATGGGATTGAAAAAAATTCCTGTTCTTTGCTCGCAGGAACCTGTCTACAAGAACTCTCTTCCAAGAACTATAAGGGTTTTGATTCTTTACTATAGTGGAAAGGAGACAGTGAAGCACGTCTACATGGGTGAAGCCAAAAAATTGAGACCTGATCTTCAGGAGGATTCTGAAAATGCTGATCGTTTTTAAAGAAAAAACTAATATAAAAAGTATAGCCAGCTTTATTAGAGAGGTTGAAGGTCTGGGTTATAAAGTGAGGGTTTCAAAAAAGAAAGGTAGGTTTACTGCTTGTATAGTCGGGGAAACGAAGGACTTTCCTGTAGGAAAGTTAAGAAAATTTAAAGAAATTGAACAGATAGAAAGAAGTACATATCCATTTAAACTCGTATCAAGAAGTTTCAGAGAGGAAAAAACAATTGTAAGAGTGAACGATATCCACATAGGTAAAGGTTTTACAGTTATAGCAGGACCATGTGCAGTTGAATCCAGGGAAATGATCATTGAAATAGCCGAGTTTTTAAAGGAAAATGATGTTCATGTGCTAAGAGGTGGAGCGTTCAAACCGAGGACGTCGCCTTATTCATTTCAGGGCCTTGGAATAAAAGGAATTGAATACCTTTTTGAAGCCAAGGAAAGGACAGGACTTCCGATTGTTACAGAAATAGTTTCTCCTGAGCATATCTACTTTTTTGAAAAGTATGTTGATATTCTTCAAATCGGTGCGCGAAACATGCAGAATTTCCAGTTATTAAAGACAGTTGGAAATTCTGAGAAACCTATTCTTTTAAAGAGAGGGATGAATTCAAGGATTGAAGAACTTCTTCTTTCAGGTGAGTATATTTTGAATGAAGGCAATCATAATGTTATTCTGTGTGAAAGGGGAATCAGGACATTTGAAAAATATACAAGAAATACTTTTGACATTTCATCTATACCCATTGTAAAGAAATTGTCGCATCTTCCTATTATTGCAGATCCTTCTCACGCCTCTGGAAGGAGAGACTTAATAACCCCTCTTGCAAAAGCTGCCCTTGTGGTAGGAGCAGACGGAATTATGGTAGAGGTCCACCCGAATCCCGAAAAAGCACTTTCCGATGGAATGCAGTCTCTTAATTTTAAGGAGTTTGAAACTCTTATAAAGGAATTGAAGGACATTTCAAACGCTTTAGGTATAAGATGGAATACTCCCTTAAAAAAATAAAGAAAATAGGAATAGTAGGATTAGGCCAAATAGGTGGCTCAATTGCTATGGTTTTAAAGAAAAAATTGAGGGGTGTGCATATTTCAGGATGTGACAAAGATAAGAATATTCTCAATAAAGCTTATTTCGTTGATTATAAAACGGACAACCTATTAGATTTAAAAGCCCATGATCTGATCATACTGTCAGTTCCAGTTCTTGAAATCATCAAGCTTCTTGACACACTCTCAAAAATGCGTTTCCAGGGAATTATTTTTGATACAGGAAGCACCAAGAAAATAATTTGTGAAAAAGCTCGCGGGCTTGAATTAAAGTTTGTAGGTGGACACCCTCTTACGGGAACTGAGAAAACTGCTCCTGAAGCATGGGATATTGATCTATTTAAAGCGAAACCCTTTTTTATATGTGATATTAAAAAAGATGCAAACATTATAAAATTTGTTTCAGAAATTGTAAAGCTTATAGGGGCTCATCCAGTCCCGGCAGATCCTGAAGAGCATGATAATATGCTTGCTTTAACATCACATTTACCTTATTTGGTTTCGCTTGTTTTTAGTAAAAATTCTACTAACAAATTATTCGAAGGTCCTGGTTTCAAATCTTTTACACGAATTGCCTACCAGAGTCCCGAGATGTTTGCAGATATACTTCTAACAAATAAAGAAAATTTAAGGAAAACTTTTGAGATCATAAAATCTCAAATAAATTATTTCATGAGTAACTTACACAACAAAGAGGATTTTATAAAGTGGGTGAAAAACGATGAAAATAGTAAGACCCAATAAGATAAGAATTGAAGTAACACCGCCTCCCTGTAAGTCAATTTCTCATCGACTTCTTTTTTTCACCCTTTTGGAAAAGGGAGAATATGAGATAAAAAACCTTCTCAAAGCAAAGGATGTTAAAAGAACGCTTGATTTTATTAAGAATCTCGGTATTTTAGTTTCATCAACTGAACAAGGTCTGATTCTCAGGAATAATAGACTAAAAGAACCTACCAAGGTTATATATTGTGGGAATTCAGGGACTACAGCAAGGATTGGCATGGGAATTTGTTCTTCCTTTTCTTTTAACTTTTTCTTGGATGGAGATTCTTCCTTAAAAGCAAGGCCAATGGGAAGAGTCATAGAGCCTTTAAAAAAGATGGGAGCAGTTATCTATGCCACTCATGATAACACAAAGCTTCCTGCTTTTATAAGAGGTAGGAAGTTAAAAGGTATCAAGTATAAAATTCCTGTTCCATCAGCTCAAGTAAAATCCTCCCTTATTCTTTCTTCTTTTTTATCAAAAGTCGAAAGTGAAATAGAGGAAGTTTTAAAGACAAGAGATCATACAGAAAGGATTTTAAAATATATTGGTGCAGAGATTATAACTAAAAACAACAAAATTATAGTTAAGCCTTCGAGGATAAATAATTTTTCATTGAAGGTCCCCGGCGATTTCTCGTCGGCCTCATTCTGGATAACGCTGGGGGTTTTACACCCCGATTCGAAAATTGTCATAAAAAATGTCAATTTAAATGAGACAAGAACATTTTATTTAAGTATTCTTAAAAAAATGGGAGCAAATATTGAAACCCATTTAAAGATAAAGGAGCCTGAGCCCGAGGGAGATATATATGTAAGCTCATCAGAGTTAAAACCTATCAGGATAGGATTCTCAGAGTGCTCAAAAATGATAGATGAGCTTCCCCTCCTTGCCCTCGTGTGTTGTTTTACAAAAGGAGAAAGTGTAATAGAGGGAGCAAAGGAACTAAGAGTGAAAGAAAGTGATAGATTAAAAAATACCGCAAAAGTTTTGAGACGTTTCGGTGCTAAAATTGAGGAGTTTAAAGACGGTTGGATTATAGAAGGAGTGGATAAGTTACATGGAGCAAAAGTTTTTACTTATAAAGACCATAGAATGGCCTTACTCTCTATATGTGCTGGACTCCTTGCCCAGGGTGAAACAGAGATAAAAGGATGGAAGTGGATTGAAATTTCTTATCCAAAATTTATTGAGGAGGTAAAAAGAATTTATGAATAAATTTGGGATAATAGGGTTTCCCTTAAGACATACGCTTTCACCTTCTGTATGGAATCTATACTTTAAGAAAAAAAAGATAAAAGCCCTTTATGAAAAGATCGAGACACCTCCATATAAAGTCCCCTATTTTAACGATTATACAGGTTTAAATGTAACAACTCCATGGAAAGAGGAAATCTTAAAATATGTGGATAAACTTGATCTCTTAGTTATCCAGGTAAAAAACGCTAATACAATTTTAATCCGCAGTGATAAAAAAATTAGGGCTTTTAATACAGATTACTATGGATTTGAGAAATTGATGGAAGGCCTGAATATAGATGCTAAAAATGTAGTTATATTAGGAACAGGTGGAGCCGCCAAAACATGTGCAATTTACTTTAGGAATAAAGGAGTTGCAAATCTTTGTTTCCTGAGTAGGCGTAGGTGTGGAAAGATCTTTAATTACAGAATTGTGAAATACGAAGATAAAGAAACGGAACAACTTCTCCGTAGCGCTACAGT
>CAZJJV010000015.1:0-10595 GCA_964546415.1 uncultured Candidatus Saccharibacteria bacterium | reverse complement strand
CTTCAGATAAATCTTCTTTTATTATTTTCAAATAACTTTCTTTCATTACTCCCTCAAAATAAGGATAATCACTCTTTTTAAAAAAAATCTTATAGAAAACTCTCCTCATCAAAGGATAAAAAGGAAGAAAAGAAAAAATTTTAAAGATTTTGGCTGCCAAAAAAGAAATTCTTTTTTTTATATTTTTTCTCCTAAAACAGGCGGCCCCTACCAAAATCAAACCTTTTATTTTTTGAGGATATTTCAAAGCGTATTTTACTGCCACCGCTCCACCAAAGGAGTGCCCCAAGAGATAAAACCTGTCTAAACCTAACTCCGAAATAAATTTTTCTAAAATCTTACAAAATTCATTTAAATTAAAGGCAAAAGGAGGAAGGCTGCTTTTCCCAAAACCAGGTAAGTCAGGTACAATTATTTTATAATTTTTTTTAGCCAATATTTCTTGGGTATTTGTCCAGGAATCTGAGGAACCGCCCCATCCATGTAAAATCAAAATAGCAGGCCCCTCTCCTGCAATTTTGTAATTAATTTTTAAACCGTTAATAAAAACCTCGCTTTCTTTTATCATCTTTTTATCCTTTTAAAAGGAAGGCGTTTTTGCAAAATCTTTGGGATTTTTATTGAACCATCTTTTTGTTGATAGTTTTCTAAAATAGCCAAAATGGGTCTTTGAGAAAATACTGTCCCGTTTATGGTGTGAACAAAATTCAATTTACCTGTTCTGTCTCGATATCTAATATTCAATCTCCGAGCCTGAAAATCGGTGCAATTTGAAGTAGAATGGGTCTCTCTGAAACGTCCTTGGGAAGGAAACCAGGTTTCGATATCAAAACTGGCTGCTGAAGGAAAAGAGAGGTCTCCTGTGCAAATTTGAACCACCCGATAAGGCAATTTTAATTGTCTCATTAATTCTTCTTGAAGGTGTAAGAAGAATTGATGTTCTTTCTCTGAGTCTTGGGGCTTACAAAAGCTAATCATTTCTATCTTATCGAATTGATGAACCCTAAAAATGCCTCGGGTATCTTTACCCCAAGAGCCCGCCTCTCTCCTAAAACAAGAAGAAAATCCTACATACCTTTTAGGCAACTCTTTTTCTTCAAAAACCTCGTTAGTATGCATGGCAATAATTGGTTGTTCAGCGGTGCCAGCCAGAAAAAAGTTGTCAGAGGGAATAAAGTAGGCTTCTTTTTCATCGGTAGCCTCAAAATAACCGGTCCCTTGAGCCATTTCTCTTTTCAACATCACGGGCGGCAAAAGTGGGATAAAACCTTTTTTGGTTAATTTTTCAAAAGCCCAATTAAGTAGAGCCAACTCTAACCAAACCGCCTCTCTTTTTAAAATCCCAAACCTGGTCCCGGAAATCTTGGTTGCCCTTTTTACATCAATAATATCTAAACTTTCACCAATTTCTAAATGATCAAGGGGTTGAAAATCAAATACCGGTTTTTTTCCCACCTCTCTCAAAACCACATTATCTTCCTCGTCTTTTCCTTTGGGGACACCATCTAAAGGCAAATTGGGAAGATTAAAAAGCAATTTTTTTAACTCCTTTTCTGTTTCTCTAAATCTTTCTTCCAACTCTTTCTCTTTGTTATCCAATTGGCGGGCCTGGGCAATAACCTTTTCTTTCTCTTTCTCGTCTTTGAGGCGAGGAAGTTCTTTTGAAATTCTGTTTTTTTGAGCCCTAAGATTTTCTAAAGATTTTAGGGTGGCTCTTTTTTTCTCGTCCAACCCTAAAATTTTTTCAATTTCTACCTTGAATCCCTTGCTCTTACATTTTTCTCTTACTTTTTCAGGATTTTGACGAATAAACTTTATGTCTAACATATTTAAATGAAATTATAAAAGCCGCCAAAAGCATTAAAAATAATCCAAAACTTAATGGCCAATATAGCCTGGGGCCAAAATAAAAGATTTTAATTTTTGTCGGCCAAAAAAGAAAAACATCATAATGGGTTAAATTATCTAAAAAAATGTGTAAGAGCCAACCCAAAAGGCTGGAAAAATATAAACTTTTAAAAGAAAAATTTTGTCTGATTTTAATTTTCAATAAAATCTTTTCTAGTTTTTTTCTAAAAGCAAACAAAATCAAGGCTAAAAGGAAACTGCCCAAGATTGCTCCCAATATCGAATGAAAAAATCCATGATGAGGGCACAAATAACAGGGATTTATCAACAAAAGCACTGCAGGTTCTAAATCCATTATTACGCTTCCTATCAATATTCCCCAAATATTTAAAAACCTCAAACCCAAAATCCCTAATAACCATCCTGGTCCTAAATGAAGGGGTGTTAATGGCATTTATTTAATTTTAAAATATTTTATTCCTTTGGTCTATCCCAATAATCTAATGGCTGCTCCAATAATAGCCAAAACCATGCCTAAAATCCAAAACCGCATTGTCACCTGATAGGAGGGCCAACCCTTGGCTTCAAAATGATGATGAATAGGAGTAGAAAGCCAAATCTTTCTTTTTAAAAATTTTTTAGAAAGAAGTTGGAGAATTACAGAACCCACTTCTATTACTATTATTCCTGCAATAATTGGCAATACCGCTACCGAATCAGTTAAAAAGGCAATTACTGCCATTGTAGAGGTTAAACCTAAAATCCCTGTCTCACCCATATAAAATTTAGCCGGAGGAATATTAAACCATAAAAAAGCAAATAACCCACCCACAATTACTCCACAAAAAGTGGCCAAATCTGCCTTTCCTTGAGCAAGGGCAATAATGGAAAAACTGGTAAAAATAATAGCGAAAATTCCCCCGGCCAAGCCATCCACTCCATCTACTATCCCCCCTGCCCAACAAGCCAACATCACCACCACAAAAAGTAAAATAATCCAGGGCCCTAATTCAATATCAATTCCCTCAGGGAAATTAAAAATTAAGGGAATATGAATAGAGTCCCAGTCCAATTTATAATAAAACCACCAACCACCTATTAAACCAATTAATAAAACAATAATTAATCTTCTAGTAAGGGTCATTCCTCCTCCAACATATTTCCCTTTTCCTAAAACCTGCAAAATATCATCAGCCAATCCCACCAAAGAAGCCACTACCAAAGTAAAAAGTGGAAGCCAGGTTTCTCTTCTGGAAAAAAAATTAAATAATTTTAACCACCAAGGATCATCAATAAAAGCTAAGGCCAAGAAAAGGGAAATTATTATTAGGGTGGTTAGCCAAATTATCACTCCCCCACCCCGAGGCACGCTTATTTCTTTGTCTTTATGGATGGAATAAAATACTTCGGCTTTCTCTCCAGTAATGGTTTTTTCTCGGGCTCTTTTTTTCCAAAATTTCTTTTTGTAAAGCAGTTTTATTAAAGGAGAAACCAGAAAAAAGGCCAAAACCGCGCTCAGGGCAGAGGCTAAAAAGAGCCTAATTACTTGAAAGGTAAATAGGGTCATAGATTGAGCCAATTAAATAATTTTTCCATTTCTTTTATTCTTTTTCCCTTAGGGGCTCCTAAAATAACATTAAAAAAAATCGAACCCTTCTCGTTTTTTGCCACCACCAATAAACATTCCCCAGCCTCTTCGGTGTAACCTGTTTTGCCGCCTAAAAATTCAAAATTAGCCGGCAAAACTAATTCAGAAAGTCCATTTCTTACCAAATATGGCCCCTTTCTTCTACTGATTTCAAAAATGGAAGGATGCTCAGAAAAAATATATTGAGCCAATTTAATCAAATCTTCAGCGGTAGAATAATTAAATTCTTCTTTGGTGGTTAAATTAAATTTTAAATCTTCTGGCTCCAGCCCGGTGGGATTAACAAAATGGGTGTCCTTAAGACCGATTTTCTGGGCTGTCTTGTTCATTTCTCTTACAAATCCTTCCAAACCTATAACCTCTGCTAAAGCATAAGTGGCATCATTGCTTGAATAAATTAAAGCCATTTCTAAAAGCTCTTCAACACTAAATTTTTCTCCCTTTTTTAGGTTGCCATACACTGGGACATTCTTTTGGTTTGCTGCCTCCAAAGAGATGGTAATTATTTTTTCTTTGGGATAAATTTTTTCATTTGTTGTTACCACCAAGGCGGTCATTAATTTAGTAAGGGAGGCAATGGGCAAAATCTCTTGAGAGTTTTTTTGAAACACTATCCTTTTTTTCCCCCGAGGATCAATTTTTAAAGAAAGGGCTGATTTCACCTCCAAAGATAAAGGGGTTTTTCTTGGCTCTGAAAACTGAATAAAGCTAATTTCTTCAAGGGGCTCTCCTATTTGTTGATAAAAAAAACCTTCTAGGGTCTGGATTGAAATTTTTATGCCAAAGAGAATTCCTAGGGTCACAAAAAAAGTGATGGTGGATTTTAACCAATCTTTCATAGGGGTTTTTATCTTTTGGGCTTTTCAATTTTAATATGAAGTTCTTTTAATTGCTCTTTAGAAACCTCAGAAGGAACATCCATCATTAAATCTCGACTGTCTCCTGTTTTGGGAAAAGCAATTACCTCTCGAATGCTTGACTCCCCCAACAAAATAGCTAAAACCCGATCTAAACCAATGGCTATTCCTCCGTGAGGAGGCACCCCATATCTGAAAGCCTCTAAAAGATGCCCAAACTTATTTCTGATCTCTTCTCTTTTGTGGCCCATTATCCCAAATACTGCTTCCAACATTTCTGGATTAAATATTCTTAAAGAGCCCCCACCAACTTCATAACCATTTAATACCAAATCATATTGATGGGCCAAAACCTTCTCAGGATGCTCTTTTAATTCATTAAGGTTGTTAATCTTTGGTCTGGTAAAAGGATGGTGAACCGCATCCCATCTTTTTTCTTCCTCTTTCCACTCAAACATTGGAAAATCAACAATAAAACAAAAAGATAGTTCTTCTTTATTTTCTTTGTTTTCTCTTAAATCCGGTTTATCGGTCTTGTATTTCTCCTGAGCTTCTTGCCAAGAAAGGCGGGGAAAAGGAATTTTTTTGATTTTCTTTTCAGGAAATAGGGTTTTTACTAAAGAAACAAAAAGTTCCTCTGTCAAATCTAAAATCTCTTTTTCTTCCACAAAAGCCATTTCTAAATCCAATTGAGTAAATTCTGGCTGTCTATCTGCCCGGGGATCTTCGTCTCGAAAACAGCGGGCAATTTGGAAATATCTTTCTAGACCTGCCACCATTAATAGTTGTTTATATTGCTGGGGGCTTTGGGGCAAGGCATAGAATTTGCCAGGATACAGCCTTGAAGGCACCAAAAAATCTCTTGCCCCCTCAGGAGTGCTCTTTGTTAAGATAGGAGTTTCTACCTCAACAAAATCTTTCTTGATCAAAAATTCTCTTATAAATTGAATTGCTTTCTGGCGTAACCTTAAATTCTTTTTTAATCTTTCTCTCCTTAAATCAAGATAACGATATTTCATCCTTTTTTCTTCTGAAATTTCATATCCAGGCGTGTCAATAGGAAAGGGAATGGGTTTTGCTTTAGAAAAGATTTCTATTTGCTCTGACACCAACTCTATCTGCCCTGTCACGATTTTGGGATTTATCATTCCAGCAGGCCTTTTCTTAATTGTTCCTTCAATTGCCACCACCCACTCTGGCCTCAACTCTTTGCCTTTTTTATAAACCTCATGGTCTTGAGGTGTAAAAACCACTTGTAAAATTCCACTGGCATCTCTAAGATCCACAAACAAAATCTTGCCGTGGGATCTAACCGACTGAACCCATCCACAAACCCTTACTTTTCTTTCTAAAAATTTAGGGGTGTCTTGAATTAAAATACGAGGCATTTTTTTATTCTATCAAAGTTTAATCAAAAAACAACCCCCTCAAAAGAGGGGGCAAAAACCAAAGAAAAACGCTTCTCAACTACACACCAGGGGTTTCACTAGATCCAGCACTCTCTGAAGAGCTTTCGCTGGGTTCTGAAGGGCTAGTTGAAGGAGGGGTCTGGGTTTCTGATGGCAAAGAAGATTCTTTCTTGCCTCGAGCCAACAGCCAAATCAATAAAATCAAAGCAATGATTATTATAATCCAAACTATAACTGACATAGTGTTTTAAAGGTTTGTTAGTTTAAAAACTTGCCGACCTTGAAGGTTTCTTATTTTATTTTCTTCTTTTTCTCTCTCTTTGTCAACCCTATCATTTAAGGAAGGTGAAAAAATGGATCTTGGGAAGAAAGAAACTCTGTCTTGAGAATATATTTTTTCACAATTTCTAACCACCATTTGTCGGTATCTATTTCATATAATGCTTTGCCTAACCTTTTGGCATTTTTTGTTTTCAATCTTTTCAAAGAAGTGGAAAGCCATCTTTTGGCTTTAAAATTACCCATATCAATGCTTTCTTTTTCAACCAACATTTGAGCCAAAATATCTGCATCTCTGACAATTTTGGATTCTTTGGTTTTTTCTTTTTTAAACTCTTTTAATAATTTCAAAAATTCTAAATCTTTTAGTTGATAATCTTTTACAACATCTTCCATTATCCTTAATTCATTTAGAGGCTGAGAATAAAACTTATTGATGAGATTTTTGTCCCCTCCCCTAACCTCTGGTAAATCATGAATTAAGGCCATTTTAATTATTTTTTCTTGATTAACTTCCTTTTCTGTTTTTCCTAAAAGCCAGGCAAAAATTACAGTATAAAAAGTATGTTCAGCAATATTTTCTGAAACAATATTCTTGAGATATGGTAAACAGGCTCGGGGAATATATTTTAAAAGCCGAAATTCTAAAACCAACTTAATCAAATTTTCTGTTTCTTTTTCTTGAGAAGATTTCTTTTTTGCCATTATTCTATTTTCTCATATTATGTCCCCAAATAAAAGAATTTAGTTTTCTTTGTTTGAAAATAAATCGTCAATATCCCCTGCTCCCATTATGATTAAAATCTCTTTTCCTTTTAAATTCTTTTTTAAATATTTTTTAATGGTTTCAAACCTTGCCAACCAAAGCACTCTTTCTTTGTTTTCCCCTTTTAATCTTTTTTTAATTTTCTCTACCAAAATTTTTGAATTAACCTTATTTTTAATTTTTTTATTTTCTCTGCCAGCCACTTCATAAATATTGGTGATAATTAATCTTTGCACCCAGCCTTTTTCAATAGAATCTTTAAAGACCCTTATAAAATCTTCAAATAAATAGTAGGTTCTCTGATACTGATGGGGCTGAAAAACTGCCCAAATTTCTCGTGAGGGGTATTTCTCTCTGGCAGATTTAAGGGTGGCTTTAATTTCGGTGGGATGATGGGCATAATCACTAATTAATAAAATTGACTTTTTACCCAAAACAATCTTCCTTTTTTCAAATCTCCGCCAGGCTCCTTGATATTGAGAAAAAACTTTAAGAATTTTGGTTTCTGGAATTTTAAAAAGTTTTCCCACCTTAAAAGCAGCCAAGGCATTTAAAATATTGTGCTCTCCTGGAATCTTTAAAACCTTCTTTATTTTCTTTACTTCTTTGTCTTTCAAGGAATACCATACCAGATTTTTGATCTTAATATCCTTAACCACTTTTTTAACATTTTTGTCATCTTTATTGGCTACCAATATTCCCTCTGGCAACAAATGCTCAAGATAATTTTTATAGGTTTTTAAAATATTTTTAAGGGTTTTATAATAGTCAAGGTGTTCTTTTTCAAGACTGGTGAGAACAATCACTTTTGGCCAATAATTTAAAAAGGCTCCCATATGTTCATCCGCTTCTATTACCAAAAGACAGCCCCTCCCTATCCTACAGTTTGAGTTACCAAACTCCTTTACTTTTGTTCCTACGATTACTGTAGGATCAAAGCCTGATTTTTTTAATAAAATTCCAACAAGGGCGCAAGTTGTGCTTTTGCCATGAGTACCAGAGATGGCAATCGTAAAATATTCCTTTGTGAGTTGGCCTAAAGCCTGGGGATAACTTAAGCATTTAATTTTTCTTTTTTTGGCTTCCCTTAATTCAGGATTGTCTTTTTTAACAGCCAAAGAATAGATAATTAGGTCTGTTTTTTTTGAAAGGTTTTCTTTTTTGTGTTGGCCAATAAAAATTTTAGCTCCTAATTTTTTTAAATCTTTTATAATTTCTGTTTCTACTAAATCGGATCCGCTAACTTTGTGGCCCCCTAATAAATAATATCTAGCCAAGGCCGACGCCCCAATCCCTCCAATACCGATAAAATGTATTTTCATGGTTTTATTTAGAGAATTTACAGGTTTCTAAAATCTCATATTCAGCCCCTCCCCTTTTTAGATAACTTTCCATTACTTCAATAGAACCAACCCTGAATTGTAAATTGATATCTTCTTCAACCTGGGGCCTCTCTTCTGGCTCTATTTGTCTGAACTGCCAGGCCTTAATTCTTCCTAAGGTGACATGGGGAGTAAAATCTCGATCTTCGTTTTTTAACATTTTTATTGAACCTTGGATTTCTTTAACAAGCTCTTTTTGTAATTTTAAAAGTTGGGCTGATTTTTCTCCTAATGCCCAAACCATTTTGGGAGGAATTTTGTTGGGGGGAGCATAACAAATCTTATTAAGTAAAACAGTGAAAGGATAAAAATTTAGGACTGTTTTTTTGGTTAAATTTATCACCTTTACTAATTCTTCATCTGTCAGATAGCCCAAAAAGGCTAAGGTAATATGGAGGTTTTCTTTTTTTACCCACCTACAGGGGAGATCGGGCCACTTAATTTGATAATTAGAAAGGGTGGTTTTAATTTCTTCTGGAAGATTAATAGCAATAAAGATTCGATGCCTCATTGTTTCCAATTTAGCAAAAACTTTGATAAAATTCAATTAATGAAAGAGGCTTATCTTTATCAAAAATTACCCCATAAAAAAGTTCAGTGTAGAAATTGCCCTCACTATTGCCTTCTAGAAGTTGGCCAAAGAGGAAAATGTGGGGTGAGAGAAAATATTGATGGAAAATTATTTGCCCTAAATTATCAAAAATTGATTGCCCTCCACATTGATCCCATCGAGAAAAAACCCTTCTACCACTTTTTGCCTGGCACCCATTCTCTTTCTATTGCTACTGTAGGCTGCAATTTTGTCTGTAAATCTTGCCAAAATTGGGATATTTCTCAGGGATTTAAAAAAACAAAGGAAATACCAGGCAAAAACATTCCTCCAGAAGAAATTGTAGAAATCGCCCTTAAAAACAATTTGCCATCAATTTCATACACCTACACTGAACCAACCATATTTTTAGAATATGCTTTAGACACAATGAAATTGGCGAAAAAGAAAGGGTTAAAAAACAACTGGGTTTCAAACGGATTTCTTTCTCTAGAATCTGCCAAACTGGTTATTCCCTATCTCGATGCTATTAATATTGACCTTAAAAGTTTCTCTGATAAGTTTTATCAAGAATATTGCGGGGGAAGGCTTGAGCCAGTCTTGGAAACAGCAAAATTAATGAAAAGATCTGGGGTATGGGTGGAAATTACCACCTTGGTGATTCCTACCCTATCAGACTCTGAGGAAAACTTCCAAAATATTGCCAATTTTATAAAAAAGGAGTTGGGTCCTGAAACTCCATGGCATATATCCCAATTTTGTGGAGCCATCTCTTGGCAACTAAAAGATCTACCCGATACCCCAATAGAAACCCTAGAGAAGGCCTGGCAAATTGGCAAAAAAACTGGTTTAAAATATGTTTATTTGGGAAACGCTCCGGGTCACCAGGCCGAGAACACCTATTGCCCCAAATGCAACACCTTAGTAATTAAAAGAACAGGATACCATATTGAAAGATATGATAAAAAGGGGAAATGCCCAAAATGCAACCAAAATTTAAATCTAACTTTGGCCTCCTTGTAATTAGTTAATAGTATTATGGCTTTGGTTTTTGCTTCAATTTGTCCCCATCCTCCCCTACTTTTGCCTTCGGTTGGCTCAAAAGAAGATAGGGAAAAAGTTAAAAAAACAATTAAAGGTTTGGAAATTTTGGCTGAAAATTTAAAAATAAAAAAGCCAGAAAAAATCATTATTTCTTCTCCTCATCCAGATTGGGGCTTTAATGTTCCTTTATATTTTTTGGCTAAAGGTTTTAAGGGAGAAATCGAAAGGCAATTAATAGGTTTAGAAAGTCCTGCATTTTATTTTGAAAAAGGAAAAAATTTTTATGATTTAGAAATTAAAAATTCAAAATTAAGCTTTGCCTTGATAGCTTCTGGTGATCTCTCTCACGTCTTAAAAGAAGATGGCCCTTATGGCTTTCATCCTGATGGTCCAAAATTTGACAAAGAATTTATTGAATCTCTAAAAAAGAAGGATATCGAAAACATCTTGAGGTTGGGAGAAAAATACCCAGAAGCTGGCGAGTGCGGTTTAAGGTCTTTTTGTTTTCTTTTGGGAATTTTAGAAAAAAGTAACATAAACTGGCAACCCGAAATTTTATCTTATGAGGGCCCATTTGGCGTTGGCTATTTAGTGGCAAATTTTAAAGTATAAACATATCTCAAGTAATTAAGTGAGCCGATTGTAGCCCTACACTCCAAGCCTCCTATCTTTCGCCCAAGTAAATACTTTTTATTCTTGGGTCTTTAAGAATTTCTTTTCCGCCCCTAACCAATATCTTGCTCCGGCTAGTTTTAGGTATTGAAAGTGTGATATTGACAAAAATTAATTATGGGCGCATAATATACAAGGAA
>CAZJJV010000014.1:0-10902 GCA_964546415.1 uncultured Candidatus Saccharibacteria bacterium | reverse complement strand
AAAATTTCTGATGAGGGGTGATGATTTCAACTGGTTCCAAGAAGAGAGTTAAAATTTCTCCGTGCCATACCTCTATTTCTAGGGGATAAAGATTGGCTACGCGAACCTGGGTATATTCACCAAGATATATTCTCCCTTTCTCAAAAACGATTTCTGTCTCTCCTTTTTGAGTGCCTACTGTATCTTTCTCATAGATTTCCATTCCGATTTCAGCTGGTTTGTGGTTAATGAAAACCTCTCCCTTTAAATCAACAATTTCTCCTACTGATTGAGGTTGAGCAACTAAGGCAGTAGAAAAAATCAGTAAAATGAATGTTACTAACCAAATCTTTTTCATCTTTTCCTCCTTTACTTATTTAGTTTTTAAATTTCTTTCTATTTTAATTTTACCATAATTGTTGGCCAAATGTCAAGTAAAACCTTTTAGTTGATTTCTAAAAAGGGTTGCAAAACTTTTAATTATGTTATATTCTTTTAAATAACTTAAAATGTATGGAATTTCCGATTGTAAAAACAAAGGTAGAGGGATTAAATAAAAAATTTAATTTAATAGACCCCCAAGAAACCAAAGAATATTTTTTGGCAAAATGCGGTTCAGAGATTGAGAGGTTGAGGAGGTTTTTAAATGAAAGGACCTTTATTGCTTATTTGTTAGGAAAGAAAAATTCTGGGAAGGGAACCTATTCAAAAATGTTTGCTGAGATAATAAATCCAGAAAAAATTGATCACTTTTCCATAGGGGATATGGTAAGAGCAATAGATAAGGAATTAGCGGATGAAACAAAAAAGAAAGAGTTGATCGAATATTTAAAAAGAAACTATCGAGGCTACCTCTCTTTAGAAGAAATTATTAAAAGCCTAGAGAATAGAAGCACCAAAACCTTGCTTCCCACTGAATTAATTTTGGTTTTGGTAAAAAGAGAAATAGAAAAAAGAGAAAAGAAGAGTATTTTTGTTGATGGTTTTCCTCGCGATCTAGACCAAATTAATTTTTCTTTGTTTTTCAGAGATCTTATTGGTTATAGAGACGACCCGGATATTTTTATCTTGATTGATGTGCCAGAGATGGTGATTAACGAAAGAATTAAGTGGCGAAGGGTTTGCCCAGTTTGTAATACCTCTCGAAACCTGAAACTCCTTCCCACTTCTCAGATTGGCTACAACAAAGAGAAAAAGGAATTTTATTTGATTTGTGAAAAGTGTGGGGTGAAGATGGAAGAAAAAGAGGGGGATGCTTTGGGGATTGAGCCTTTGCGGGAGAGATTAAAAAAAGAGGAAGAATTGATGAAAAAAGCCTTTTTGCTGCATGGCATTCCTAAGGTGTTATTGAGAAACTCTGTTCCGGTAGAGGTAGCCAAAGAATATGTGGACGATTATGAAATTACCCCGGTTTATGAATACGAATGGGTGGAAACAGAAAAGAAAGTAAAAATCAAAGAGAAGCCCTGGATAATAAAAAACGATCAAGGTAAAGAAAGTTATAGTTTGTTGGCGCCGCCGGTTGTTGTTTCTTTGATAAAACAATTAGTAGAAACCTTTAATTTAACTTGAAACATAAGAGGGTGAATCTTTGCACCTTTAAAACTGAAAGGAGGGTTTAATGAAAAGTTCTTTTAGGTTGGTCCAAAAAGGAGAAAAGGTAATACGAGGGATTGTTTTTCCTGTATATTATTTGTACCTTGGAGAAAGATTTGTAGACAAGGGAAACAAGATCAAGGTGTTTTTTGAGGATTGTTCCCAATCTTTGTTGGCAGTATATTTCAAGAGTGTGGTAATAGATGTGTTGCATCCTGCTATATGGAAAGAGGCCATAAAAAAAGGAAAGTTGGGCTCAATTTATTCTTTGTTAAAATCAATGTACCAAAAAGAAGGATTAGCAGAGGGAGAAGCACCAATACGGGGAGTAGGGCCGGTTAAAAATTATTCAATTATTTTTTTTAAAAAAGACGGAGAAGTAGAAAAAAGACAGCGAATACTTTTTCTTTCAGAAATAAATAGCCCCATTCCAAATGCTATTCCGGGCGAGTGGAAATTTAATGGCTTTGAAGCGAAAAAACTTGGTAATGGAAAAATTAGGGTTTCTTGGGAACTAAAAAACAATATTTGGTCAAGCCTTTCTCACGTTGGAACAAAGGTTATAAACTAGAGAAATGAATTAAAGAAGATTCACCCTCTTTCAGGGCCTGTCAAAGACAGGCCTTTTACTTTGAAACAAACCAGATCTCTGTAAAAGTGTTATGGGCTTATGCAAAGATTTGACATATTTTAGATATTATGCTAATATTAGGTTGTAGGATAATTTCCTACAAAATTTGTTCTTTAAGGGGGTAAAAATGGAAAAAGTTCAAAGAAAGAGGATGCTTTGGAGGATTCCCTTACTAGTAACCATACTAGTAGCTGTTTTTTGGGGAATCTGGTATTTAGCAAGTGGTGAAATTCCGGTTGTCAGCCAGATCAAATGGATTGAAGATACTACCATTCAACTGCCCTTTCCAATCTCTCGTTTGTGGGATGTTCTCCCTGCCTTTATCGGGACGTTTCTTCTAGTCTCATTGTTTACTCAAAAGAAGATTGAAGGCAATAGGGAGCTGGTCGCTGCTCTGGTCGTTGTTCTGGTCGTTGCTCTGGTCGCCGGTCTGGTTTTCGTTCCGAAGGGTGGCCCGGGTATTATTCTGGGCCTTGATGTATTATTAGTTATTCTGGTTTTTGGTCTGGTCGTTGTTGGTATGGTCTATGGTCGGTTCGCTGGTCTGGTCGCCAGTCTAGTCGCTGGTCTGGGTTTTGGTCTGGGCGCTGGTCTGGTTGTTGGTCTGGTTGTTGGTCTGGTTGTTGGTTTGGTCGTTGATCTGGCCACTATTCTGGTCATAAGTCCGGTTACTGGTTTAATCACTGTTCTGAGGTTCTTTTTTTCCACAAAAACATGGCATTTATTTTGCGACTGGGTTGCAGGAAAAAGTTAACTTATTCTCACAGTTTCCATTAAGAAGCAGGGTTACCTGCTTCTTTTTTTATTTCTTCCACTTTATTAAAAACCTCGCAGGGGTCGGACCTATGTAAAGCTGACAGGGGTCGGACCTATGTAGGGGCTTGGGGGAGATGTTGACAGGAAGGGAAGGAAAGAGTTAAAATGAAAATGGCCCTGCCCTTTAGATTTCTGGGACAAAAGTTTTTCCAGGGAGCCAGATAATGATTCCTAGCTCGAGGGCTAGGACTTTGGCACCCACCAGGATTGATTTTCCAGAAACTCTTAAAGAGGCAGGGCTTTTTTATTGAAAAATTCGGAGTGCCGGGAATCGAACCCGGGTTACACCCACCCCAAGGGTGCGTACTACCATTGTACTACACTCCGAGAAAACTATTTTGTTTTCCCTAAAGCCTTAATACACTTGGTACAAGCCAAAATTCTTTTCCCGGCAAATTTTTTAAAAGCAGGTTTTTGAACATTAGAAGGAATGGTTACCCATTGCAAATTAGGAACCTGCTTTCTTTTGACAGAAGGATTGAATTTCTCGGCTCTCAGCCGAACCCTCCGCCAGGCTTTTTTAGGTTTTTTTCCACAAATAGGACACTGTCTCATATGGTTTTTATTTTAGCAAATTATTTTATTTTTTCAAGAAATGTTTTATAATAATTTTACTAAAAAGTTTTATGATAGAAGAATTATTTTTGATTTTAGTTTTCCTTTTTTCAATTGTCCTCCACGAGGTTTCTCATGGGACAGTGGCTTTTTATTTGGGTGACCCTACCGCCAAAGAGGCAGGAAGATTAACCTTGAATCCACTCAAGCACCTAGATCCTTTTGGCTCTATTATCTTGCCCTTTTTTCTGTTTTTGATGACTAGATTAACTGGCCAGGGGATTATTTTTGGTTGGGCAAAACCTGTACCGATTAATCCTTTTAATTTTAGAGACCAAAAATATGGGGCGGCCAAGGTGGCTTTGGCAGGACCTGCCTCTAATCTTTTGGTGGCCTTGGTTTTTGGCTTGGCTCTAAGATTTTTCCCTGGGATTTGGAATCTACCTGCTCTAAGTTTTATTTTCGGTTATATTGTATTTATTAATCTCTTGTTGGCAATTTTTAATTTAATCCCCATTCCGCCCCTGGATGGCTCTCACATTCTTTTTGCTTTTTTGCCTCCTTCAATGACGAATGTAAAGATGTTTTTGACCCAATTTAGTCTCTTTTTGCTTTTGTTGATCATTTTTCTTTTTTTTGATCTAATTTTATTATTAGTAAGCTTTCTTTTCTTTTTGATCGTGGGAACACCCTTTTTCTAGTTGACTTTTTAAGTTTGGTTTGATAAATTAACTGATATGCCAACTATTCATCAGTTAATCAAAAAAGGAAGAAAGAAGATTAAAAAGCGCACCAAGGCGCCTGCTTTATCATTTGGTTTTAATATATTAAAAAATCAACCCATTGATTATCCATCACCACTTAAAAAGGGGGTTTGTTTGAAGGTTTTTACGGTTACTCCCAAAAAGCCTAATTCGGCCTTACGAAAGGTGGCCAGGGTGAGATTAACAAACGGAATGGAGGTGACTGCTTACATCCCAGGAGAGGGTCATAATCTACAAGAGCACTCCGTGGTTTTAATTAGGGGAGGAAGAGTGAAAGATTTGCCAGGAGTAAGATATCATGTGGTGAGGGGCGCTTTGGATACAGCAGGGGTTGAGGGGAGAAAACAAGAGAGATCAAAGTATGGAACCAAAAAGAGTAAATAAAAAAGAATCAAATTATGCCAAGAAAAAAATTTAAAAAAAGAGAAATAACACCAGATCCTGTTTATGAGAATGTCTTGGTTGCCAAATTTATTAATCAGGTAATGAGAAAAGGGAAAAAAGCATTAGCCCAAAAAATTGTTTATGGGGCTTTTGAGATTATTAAAGAAAAAACCAAAAAAGATCCTTTAGAAATTTTTGAAAAAGCCATTGAAAATGCCGCTCCCTTACTGGAAGTAAGACCAAGAAGGGTGGGGGGTGCGACCTATCAGGTGCCGGTAGAAGTGAAGGGAGATAGAAGAATTACTTTGGCAATGCGTTGGATTATTCAGGCCGCTAAATCAAAAAAAGGAAAACCAATGAAAGAAAAATTAGCCCAAGAACTTATTTTGGCTTATCAAAATGAGGGAGATGCGGTAAAAAGGAAAGAAAACACCCACAGGATGGCAGAAGCCAACAGAGCCTTTGCTCATTTTGCCTGGTAACTTTAATAGTTTAAATACAAACATATGAGGTCATATCCTATAGAGCGTTATCGCGATATTGGCATTATTGCCCACATTGATGCCGGCAAAACAACGGTTACCGAGCGGATTTTGTTTTATACCGGGATTTCTCACAAGATTGGCGAGGTCCACGATGGTCAGGCAATTATGGATTGGATGGCCCAAGAAAAGGAAAGAGGAATTACCATTACCGCAGCCGCTACTACTTGTTTTTGGATTCCAGGAAGTAAAGAGAGACAATCTTTAACCAAGAGAGAAGCAGGAAAAATTCCAGAAAACGAATACAGGATCAACATCATCGATACACCCGGCCATATTGATTTTACTGCCGAGGTTCAAAGATCTTTGAGGGTTTTAGATGGAGCAGTAGTCGTATTTGATGGGGTGGCCGGAGTGGAGCCTCAATCAGAGACCGTTTGGCGCCAGGCAGACAAATTTAATGTTCCCCGCTTATGCTTTATTAATAAAATGGATAGAATTGGCGCCTCTTTTGAAAAAAGTTTAGATTCTATTTGGAAAAAACTTTCTCCTAATGCCGTAGCCCTTCAAATTCCTATTGGAGCAGAGAGTAATTTTCAAGGAGTGATTGATTTGTTAGAAATGAAAGCCATTAGGTTTGAGGGTGATTGGGGCCAAATCGTTAAAGAAGAAGAGATACCTTCTGATTTGGTAGAAAAAGCCAAAGAGTGGAGAGAAAAATTAATAGAAAAAATTGTAGTGGAAGATGAGAATCTATTAGAAAAACATTTAAATGGAGAAGATATTCCAATAGAAGAACTGAAAAAAGTTTTAAGAAAAGCGGTTTTGGAATACAAACTAATTCCTGTATTTTGTGGTTCTGCCTTAAAAAACAAAGGCGTTCAACCATTGTTAGACGCTATTTGTTATTATCTTCCCAGCCCCAAAGATCTACCCGCTATTAAGGGCACTGATCCCAAAACTGGCCAAGAGATAGAAAGAAAACCAGATGATGCCGAACCTTTTTCGGCTTTGGCTTTTAAGGTGGCTACCGATCCCTATGTGGGGAGTTTAACCTTTTTTAGGGTTTATTCCGGTTTTCTAAAAAAGGGCTCTTATGTTTTGAATTCGGTAACCGGAGAAAAAGAAAGGATTGGGAGAATTTTAAGAATGCATGCTAATGAAAGAGAAGAGGTTGAGGAAATTTTCACTGGAGACATTGTGGCTACAGTGGGTTTAAAAAATACCAGCACAGGCCATACATTGTGTGATGAGGCGCATCCAATTGTTTTGGAAAAAATTACTTTCCCTGAACCTGTAATTTCAGTAAGAATTGAACCAAAGTCAAAGGCTGATCAAGAAAAAATGGCTTTGGCTTTAAAAAGGTTATCAGAAGAAGATCCTACCTTTAAGGTTAAAACTGATTTAGAAACCGGGGAGACGATTATTTCAGGAATGGGGGAATTGCATTTAGAAATTATTGTTGATAGAATGAGAAGAGAGTTTAAGGTGGAAGGAAATGTTGGTAGACCTCAGGTGGCTTATAAGGAAACCATTAAAGGAGAAGCCGAGTCCGAGGGAAAGTATATTAAACAATCAGGTGGACGAGGGCAATATGGTCATGTTTGGTTAAGGATAAAACCCAAGGAAAGAGGAGAGGGTTTTGAATTCGTTGATGAGATAAAAGGAGGAATTATTCCCAGGGAATTTATTCCGGCCGTAGAAAAAGGAGTTAAAGAAGCAATGGAAAAAGGGGTGGTGGCAGGTTATCCAATGACTGATCTTCAAGCCACCCTTTATGATGGTTCTTTTCATGAGGTAGATTCTTCAGAGTTGGCTTTTAAAATCGCTGCCTTCACTGCTTTTCAAGAAGCAGCCAAAAAAGCAAAGCCGGTATTGTTGGAACCGATAATGAAAATAGAAATTACTTGCCCAGAGGAATCATTTGGTGATGTTTTGGGTGATTTCTCTTCCAGAAGAGGAAAGGTGGAATCTATTAGCGAGAGATTGAATATGAAAGTAATCGACGGAAAGGTGCCCTTAGCTGAAATGTTTGGTTATGCTACTATCTTAAGATCGTTGACAGAAGGAAGAGGAACATTTACAATGGAATTTGATCATTACGAAGAGGTGCCTCCAAATATTGCTCAAGAAATTATAGAGGGCAAGAGAAAGTAAACCTATTGACTAATTAAAAAGGTTTAGTAATAATGTTAATATAAAATTAAAATAATTGACAATGACGGTGGTGATAGCCATGACATAAATTGGTCATAGCTATTTACCATCATCATGTCTAAAAAATTATGGCTGAAAAAGAAAAATTTGTTAGAGAAAAACCCCATCTCAACATTGGCACTATTGGCCATGTTGATCATGGTAAAACCACCTTAACCGCTGCTATTTTACACATTCTTCACCTAAAGGATCCTAAAATTTCAGAAAAAACTGTGGATCAAATTGACGCCGCTCCAGAAGAGAAGACCCGTGGTTTAACCATTTCAATTTCCCACCTAGAATACGAGACCGAGAAACGCCACTATGCCCACATTGACTGTCCTGGCCACGCTGACTACATCAAGAACATGATTACCGGGGCTGCCCAGATGGATGGAGCCATTTTGGTGGTATCAGCGGTAGATGGTCCTATGCCCCAGACCAGAGAACACATCCTTTTGGCTCGCCAGGTAGGCTTGCCTTCAATTGTTGTTTTTATTAACAAAACCGATATGGTAGAGGACAAAGAGATGGTCGATTTGGTGGAATCTGAGGTGAGAGAACTTTTGAAAAAATATGGGTTTCCAGGAGATGAGATACCAATAATAAAGGGTTCAGCCCTGAAGGCCTTAGAGGCCAAATCTCCTGATGATGAAGTAGCCAAACCAATTTTGGAACTTTTGAAAGCGATTGATGAATATATTCCTGAGCCTACCAGAGAGGTGGATAAACCATTCTTGATGCCCATTGAAGATGTTTTCTCAATCGCGGGAAGGGGAACAGTGGTTACCGGTAGGGTAGAGAGAGGCGTTATTAAGGCAAACGAGGAGGTGGAAATTGTGGGTTTGAGACCTACTGTTAAGACAACCGCAATTAGCATTGAGATGTTTAATAAGGTATTAGATGAAGGGAGGGCAGGTGATAACATTGGGGTTTTGTTGAGAGGAATAAAAAAAGAAGATGTAGAAAGAGGGCAGGTATTGGCAAAACCTGGAACAATTACTCCCCACACTGAATTTGAGGCAGAGGTTTATGTATTAACCAAGGAAGAAGGTGGGCGTCATACACCCTTCTTTCCGGGCTACAAACCCCAATTTTACATTCGGACCACTGATGTGACCGGAGAAGTAACCTTGCCCGAAGGAACCGAAATGGTGATGCCCGGAGATACGGTGAACCTCAAAATAAAATTAATTGCTCCAGTGGCTTTAGAAGAAAAACAAAGATTTGCTATTAGAGAAGGGGGAAAAACTGTAGGAGCAGGAGTGGTGACAAAGATTATTAAATAAAAAATTGTTATAAATAAGGAATTTGCTGGTTCTTTTTAAGAAAAAATGGCGAAAAAAAGCAAAAGCCAGACCCAAGAAGAAATTGCTTCAAAAATTAGAATAAAGTTGAAGGCTTTTGATCATCGGGTCATCGACAATTCAGCCAAACAAATTGTCGAGGTAGCCTTGCGTTATGGAGTCCAGGTTTCTGGTCCCGTGCCTCTTCCTACAGAGGTTCATAAATATACAGTGAACCGTTCAACATTTGTTCATAAAGATAGTCGTGATCAGTTTGAGATGAGGATACACAAAAGATTGATTGATATTTTAAATCCCAATCAAAAAGTTATTGATGCTTTAATGAACCTAACCTTACCGGCCGGAGTGGAGATTGAGATTAAGATGTAGTTGGAATAAAGCAAAAGAATTAAAAAGAACATCGGGCCAGACCCGATTTTGTTTTTAAATTATGAAAAAATTTATTTTGGGGAAAAAACTGAAGACGGCCCAGATTTTTGACAAAGAAGGTAAGGTTATTCCAGTAACCTTAATTGAGGCTGGACCTTGTGTGGTGACCCAGATTAAAACAAAAGAAAAAGATGGCTATAGTGCTGTTCAGATTGGTTTTAGTGAGGCAAAAAAATTAACAAAATCTCTGGCCGGCCACTTGAAAGGACTGGGAAAATTAAGATATTTAAGGGAATTTAGGGTAAAAGAGCCAAAAATAGATGATAAAGAGCTAAAAAGAGGAGACAAGATCGATGTAAACATTTTTAAAGAGGGGGAAAAGGTGAAGGTTTCTGGGATCTCTAAAGGAAAGGGTTTTGCTGGAGTAGTAAAGAGGTGGGGTTTTGCTGGCAGGCCAGCCAGTCATGGGACCAAACACGAAGAAAGAACCCCGGGATCCATAGGTTCTGCTTATCCTCAAAGGGTCATTAAAGGAAAAAAGATGCCCGGAAGATTGGGAGGAGAAAGGGTAACGGTGAGAAATTTAGAAATTGTAAAAATAGATCCTAAAAATAATCTTTTGGCTATCAAGGGCGCAGTGCCTGGCCGAAAAGGAAGCCTTTTAGAAATTCAGACCGAAGAAAAGTAATTTTAATAAAATTTATGTTGATAGAAACCTATAATCAAAAAGGAGAAAGGGTGGGGGAAACAAGAGTGCCTTCTGAGATCTTTGGGGTAGAGATTAATCCTGACTTAGTTCACCAGGTAGTGGTTTCTCAAATGGCTAATTTGCGTCAACCCATCGCTCACACCAAAGACAGAAAAGAAGTAAGAGGAGGGGGGCGAAAACCATGGCGTCAAAAGGGAACAGGTAGGGCTAGAGCAGGATCAATTAGATCTCCTTTGTGGCGAGGAGGAGGCGTGACTTTTGGGCCGAGAAAGGAGAGGGTTTTTAAGAAAAAGATTCCCCAAAAGATGAAGAGAAAAGCCATTTTTATGGTTTTGTCTGGCAAATTGAAAAATAATTTGTTAATTTTATTAGATGATTTAAAAATTGAAAGGTCTAAAACAAAATTAATGAAAGAGACCCTAAACAATCTAAAAAAGAAAATTAAACATTTTAAGGGAGGAAGCGTATTGGTTACTTTACCAAAAGTAGATAAAAATGTAATTTTGGCTGCTAGAAACCTACCCAAAACCAAAACCATTTTAGCCAAAGACTTGAATGTTTTAGATTTGCTTTCTTTTAAATATTTGATCTTAACCAAAGAAGCAATAAAGCAAATTAAAGAGACATTTTTGAAAAAATAAAAATATGGTAATTGGGAAATTTTTAAAAAGAAAAAAAGAGGAAACCAAAGAAGAGCTCAAGAAAAAGAAAGAGCCAGAGAAAAAAGAAACAAAGCAAACAAAAAAAGAACAAAAGGTTTCTTTGGAAAAGAAAGGAGGTTTGGCTTGGCGGATTTTAAAAGAACCCCACATTACAGAAAAAGCCACCTTTTTGGCTCAAGAAAACCAATATGTTTTCAAGGTTTTTCCAGATGCTAACAAAACAGAAACAAAGAAGGCAATTGAGGAATTGTATGGAGTGGAAGTAGAAAGCGTAAGAATTATTAATGTCCCCAAAAAAAGAAGAAGATTAGGAAGAATAGAGGGTTGGCGAAAAGGATATAAAAAAGCGGTGGTCAAATTAAAGCCTGGCCAAAAAATTGAAATTATTCCTAGATAAATAATATGGGCATTACAAAGACTGCCAAAAAAATATTAACCAAGAAAGAGCCTGA
>CAZJJV010000013.1:2639-11900 GCA_964546415.1 uncultured Candidatus Saccharibacteria bacterium | reverse complement strand
TAGGTTCTCTAGTGGAAGCTTGCATCAATAAAGAATGGCTCTCTGAGGCCTTAGAGGCAGCCAAACTGGGTGCCTCTCAAAAAGTAATTGATTCTCTGGTGGAAGCTTGCATCAAGAAAGGGTGGCTCTCTGAGGCCCTTGAAGTAGCCAAACTAGGAGCTTCCCAGAAAGCAATTGATTCTCTAGTGGAAGCTTGTGTTAATGAAAAATGGTTTTCTGACGGCCTAGAAGCAGCCAAACTAGGAGCTTCTCAGAAAGCAATTGATTTTCTGGTAAAAGCTTGTATCAAGAAAGGGTGGCTCTCTGAGGCCTTAGAAGCAACCAAGCTGATGGGGAGTGGTCTTACTACTAAGAGGGTTGACTCTCTAGTGCAAACCTGTATCAAGAAAGAATGGTTCTCTGGCGCCCTAAGGGCAGCCAAACTGGGAGCTTCCCAAAAAGTAATTGATTCTCTGGTGGAAACCTATATCGAGAAGGGGCGGCTCTCTGAGGCTCTAGAAGCAGCCCGGTTAAGAGGAAGAGATCTTACTACTGAGGAGATTGAAAGGCTTGTAGTTGCCATTAGCTAAAAAATCTTTTTAAGGGGCAGAAGAGAATATTCTCTATCTGCCCTTTTTCTTTTTTGTTTAGGATCTGATCCTAAACAAAGGTTATATTTTATATTCTTTAAACAATGCTCTTTCTGGTTATTTTTAGAATATTGAAAGTGTGATATTGACAAAAATTAATTATGGGCGCATAATATACAAGGAAGGGAAGGTAATTCCTTTCTGGATAATCCTTACCGGTTCAGGTAATTCTAAAAAGGATTATCTAAAGCACCTTTATTTTTAAAAGGAGGTAAAAGTGAATAATAAGAAGAAAAGGGTTAGGGCGATTGATTCCCTGGTGAAAGCCTGTATCAAGAAAGAATGGTTCTCTGGCGCTCTAGAAGCAGCCAAACTGGGTGCCTCTCAGAAAGTAATTGATTCTTTGGTAGAAACCTTTATCAAGAAAGGATGGCTCTCTGAAGCTCTAGAAACAGCCCGGTTGAGAGGAAGAGGTCTTACTACTGAGGAGATTGACTCTCTAGTGGAGGCTTTTATTAGTGAAAGATGGTTTTCTGGGAGCTCAGAAGCAGCCAAACCGGAAGGAAAAAAATTTACTGCTAAAGAGGTTGATCCTCTGGTGGAAACGTGCATCAATAAAGGATGGCTCTCTAATGCCCTAGAAGCAGCTAAATTGGGTGCATCTCAAAAAGCAATTGATTCTTTAGTACAAACCTATATCAACAGTGGATGGTTTTCTAAGGTCCTAGAGGCAGCCAAACTAGGAGCTTCTCAGAAAGTAATTGATTCTCTGGTGAAAATCTTTCTCAAGAAAGGATGGTCCCCTGAGGCCTTAATGGCAGCCAAACTAGGAGCCTCCCAAGAAGCAATTGACTCCCTGGTGGAAGCTTGTCTCAAGGAAAGATGGCTTGCTGGCGCCCTGGAAGCAGCCAGGTTGGGTGCCTCTCAAAAAGTAATTGATTCTCTGGTCCGAGATTGTATCAAGAAAGGATGGTTTCCTGAAGCCCTCGAAGCAGCCAAACTGAGAGAAAAAGGCCTCACTACTAAGGAAATTGAAAGGATTGTAGCCTATTTTGATAATACTTAGCTGACAAAAAATCTTTTTAAGGGGCAGAAGAGAATATTCTCTATCTGCCCTTTTTCTTTTTTGTTTAAGGTGCTTAAGGTTTGACATTAAACATACGAAAGTTATATTTTATACTCTTTAAACAATACCTTTTCTGGTTAATTTTAGAGTATTGAATCTAAGATATTTAAGTGTGTTTTTCAAAATGATAAAATAAATATAGGTCAGCAAAATTATTTCAAACCAATATGATTGACGTTCACTGCCATTTAGAACAAAAAGATTATGAAAAGGATCGGGAAGAGATTATAAAAAAATGCCAAAGGGAATTGAAGGCTCTTATTACTTGTTGCACCTGCTTGGCTGATTTTGAATCAACTGTTGGTTTGGTAGAAAAATATAAAAATTTTATTTTTGCCACTTTTGCTATCCACCCTATTTATATTGAAGAAGTTTCTGAAAAA
Source organism: uncultured Candidatus Saccharibacteria bacterium (assembly GCA_964546415.1). Taxonomy (GTDB): domain Bacteria; phylum Patescibacteriota; class Minisyncoccia; order Minisyncoccales; family CAZJJV01; genus CAZJJV01. The sequence continues at coordinate 9,822 of CAZJJV010000013.1, read as the reverse complement.
GAAATAGAAATTTTTTTTAAAAAAATTGAAGAAAACGAAGAAAAAATAGTAGGCATTGGAGAAACAGGCCTAGATTTTAAGATTGAAAAAGAAAAATTAAGAGAGGACCAAAAGAAACTTTTTTTAAAATTTATTCATTTATCAAAAGAACTAAAAAAACCCTTGGTTATCCATGCCAGAAAGGCCTTTGGAGAAACAATAGAGATTTTAGAAAAATCAAAAAGCCAAAGGGTTTTAATGCACTTTTTTACTGAAAGAAAACTTTTGCCCAAAATCATAAAAAACGGATGGTCAATTTCAGTAAACACAACCTTGCTCACCAGTAAAGACATTAAAAAAATTGTTAGGGATCTTCCGATTGAGAAAATTATGACAGAAACCGATTCTCCTTGGTTGGGCCCCCAAGGGAAAAGAAATGACCCCACCTCAGTCAAATTTGTCATAGAAAAAATTGCAGAAATTAAAAAAATGAAATTTGAAAAGGTCGCCGAAATCACCACCCAAAACGCAATCTCTTTTTTCAACTTGCCCATTTAATAAAACAAAAAGGAATCAAAACCCTTCAAGGCCCCAAATTAAATCCTTTTATAACCATCAAATTTTTATGGAAATTAATAAAAAGAAAAAGAAATATTCTCAGAACCTAGAAAGAATAGTAAAGGGTTTAGCAAACTGGAAAAGGATTCTAATTTTAGAAAGCCTAGAAAAAGAAAAGGAACTTACCGCAGAAACGATTTGTGAAAAACTGAATATTCAATACAAGACCGCTACCGATCATTTAAGGAGATTGCTTCAAGGGGGATTGATCTGGAAAAAGAAGAGGGAAAGAAATGTTTTTTATCTTTTAACTACTCGAGGTAAAAAATTTTTAAAATTTTTGAAAAACCTAAAACTCAAATTCTGATTTTCTTAAGAAAATCAGAAAATCAATTTTGAGGTTAAGGAGGTTGAGAGAATCAGAGAAGGTTAAGATTAAGGAAGTGAAAAACAAAGGCTGGAAGGTAAGGAAGTAAAAACAAGGGCTTGGCGGGCTAAGGAAATGATAAGCAAAGGGTTGGGGGGTAAAATTGTAAAATGGCGAGTGCGGAAGAATGAGAGCACCGAAGAAATGAATGCTGAAATGATAAGTGGCAATATAGTTAAGAAAAATAAAATGGCGTCTCAACAAAAATGGAAACTGGTTTTATTTTAATAAATAAACCCTCTGGAATGACCTCTCATGATGTGGTGGATTATTTAAGAAAAGTGACCGGCATTAGAAAAATCGGACACGCTGGAACCCTTGATCCCATGGCAGAGGGTCTTTTGATCTTGGGTATAGGAAAAAAGTCCACCAAAAAGCTCTCTCAGTTTTTAAGAATGGACAAAGAATATGTAGGAAAAATAAAATTAGGGGAGGTTTCTAACACCTATGATAAAGAGGGAAAGATTGAAAAATTTCCAGTGAAAAAAAATCCTTCTAAAAAAGAGGTGGAAAGGGTTTTAGAAAAATTTAAAGGAGAAATCCTTCAAACGCCTCCCCCTTTCTCTGCTAAAAAAGTGAAAGGAAAAAAACTCTACCAGTTGGCAAGAAGGGGCATATCTTTAAAGGTGCCACCCAAAAAAGTAAAAATTCAGGAAATTGAAATTTTAGAATACAGGTTTCCTTATTTAAAAATTAGGGTAAAATGTTCTTCTGGCACCTATATCAGATCTTTGGCCCACGATATCGGAAAAACATTGGAATGTGGAGGATATCTGGTAGAATTAAAAAGGATCAAGGTTGGTGATTTTTCTCTTAAAAAAGCTCATAGTTTAAGTGAAATAACCAAGGAAAATTGGCAAAAATTTCTTTTATGAAAATAGCTATTATTTCAGACACCCATGACAATTTAGAAAACTTAAAAAAAGCCCTAGGAAAAATTAAAAAAGAGAGAGTAAATATTATTTTACATTGTGGCGATGTAGCCTCAAAAGAAACCTTAAACTTTTTGTTTCAAAACTTTAAAGGAAGGGTATATTTGGTTTTGGGAAATATGGATAAAGATTATGGATTAGACAAAGAAAACCTGGAAGGATTCTCACAATTAGAATTTTCCTCAGATATTAAAGAAATTGAAATCGAAAATAAAAAAATTGCTTTTTGTCATCGGCCAGAAATCGCCCAAAATTTAGCCAAAAGCCAAAAATATGATTATGTCTTTTATGGCCACACCCACAAACCTTGGATGGAAAATATAGGACAAACCAAATTAATAAACCCGGGAAATGTGGCTGGATTATTCTATCGGCCATCTTTTGCAATTTGCGACTTAAAAACTGGTAAAATAGAGTTAAAAATATTATGAAACTCACCATTCTGATGCCAGCCCTAAACGAAGAAGAAGGAATTGGAAAAACCATCCAGGCAATTCCTTTCCAAGCGCTCCAAAAAATGGGTTATGAAATAGAAGTGTTGGTGGTGGATGGAAAAAGCGAAGACAAAACAAGAGAAATAGCTCAGAAAATGGGAGCTAAAGTAATTATCAGCGAGAGGGGTTATGGTCGTCAATATAAGGTTGGTTTCAAAAAAGCAAAGGGAGAAATAATTGTAACTGCTGACTCAGATAACAGTTATCCAATGTCTCAAATTCCAGAGCTTTTAGAAATTTTTCAAAAAGAAAATTTAGATTTTCTCACCACTAACCGTTTTGCTTTTTTAGAAAAGGAGGCAATGAGATCTTTAAATTGGATAGGCAATAAAATTCTCACTTTTTTTCTTAACCTTTTATTTGGGCTCAATTTAAAGGATTCTCAAAGTGGAATGTGGGTGATCAGAAAATCGGCTTTGAAAAAATTGAATCTAAAGAGTAATGATATGCCTTTTAGCCAAGAGTTAAAGATTGAGGCTTTTAAAAAACTTAAAGCAAAAGAGGTACCATCTAGTTATAAAAAAAGATTGGGCCAAACAAAATTAAAAAGCTTTCGCCACGGATTGATAAATTTATACCAACTATTTAAAAAAAGAATTGAAATGTTATGAAAGTAATAATTATCAATCCTCCTCCTTGGCAAAACAAAGAATATATTAGAGAAGGAAGGTGTATGCAGACCAAATCTTCTTGGGCTGCCCTTTGGATGCCTCTCTCTCTGGCTTATGTGGCGGGTTTTTTAAGAAAAAATGGACATCAGGTCCAATTGATAGATTGTATAGGAGATAAAATTTCTCTTGGCTCTCTTTTAAAAAGAATTGAAAAATTTTCTCCCCAACTAGCCATTATTAATACCGCCTTTCCTTCAATAAAGGGTGATCTTAAGACCATCGCTTCAATTAAAAACGCTTTCCCTCAAATTAAAACCCTGGCTATTGGGATGTACCCCACCCTTTTGGAGAAAAAAGTATTAGAAGAGCTTCCTCAACTAGATATGGCAATTTCTGGAGAGCCAGAATGGGTTTGTCTAAAGGTGGCTAATTCTTTAGAAAAAGGAAATTCTTTAGATAAAATAAAGGGCCTGGTTTACAAAAAAAATAGCAAGATTTTTGTTAACCCACCTCAAAACTTTCAAGAAAACAATCTAGACGAATTACCTTTTCCAGCTAGAGACCTCTTAAATAATGAAAATTATCGCCTCCCTACTACTGGTGAAAAATTTACTTTATTAAGTGTTGGAAGGGGTTGTCCCTTTAACTGTATCTTTTGTACTGCCAATATTTACTATGGGAAAATTTTTAGGAAAAGAAAAATAGAATCTATTATAGAAGAATTAAAAGAATGTGTGGAAAAATATAATATTAAAAACTTTCTTTTTTGGGGCGAAAATTTCACTCTTGACCAAACATATGGAGAAAAAATCTGTGATGCGATTTTAGAAAGCAATCTTAAAATCAATTGGGCTACCACCTCTAGAGTAGATACCCTAAACGAAAGATTGTTAAAGAAAATGAAAAAGGCAGGCTGTATCCTTTTGGGGCTGGGAATTGAATCAATAGATCAAGAAATTTTAAATAATGCAAAGAAAGAAGCTAATCTAACCCAAATAAAAAAGGCCATAAACCTTACAAAAAAAATAGGTCTAGAAACAGTGGGGCACTTTATCTTTGGTCTACCAGGAGATACCAAAAAAACCGCTCAAAAAACCATAAAATTTGCTTGCCAATCTGGCCTCACCTGGGCTCATTTTTATTGTGCTATTCCCTATCCTAAAACAGAACTAGGGAAAATTGCTGAAGAAAGAAACTGGATTTTATCTAAAGATTTTTCCCAATATGATCTCACTAAATCAGTGATGAGAAATGAAGTTTTAACCCCAAAAGAAATTAAAAAATTGAGAGATACCGCTTATCTGAAGTTTTATTTTAGACCAAAGGTTATCTTTCGGGCCTTAAAAGAAGTAAAATCAATAAAATCTCTTCTTTCTTCGCTGAATTTTCTAAATTGGATAAAATCTTAAACTATGGCAGAAGAAAAAAATTTGTCCTGGGAGAGTTTTTTTAAAAAAGGAGGCCATTATGTTGTCATTTTTTTAATAGGAGTTTTTCTTTATTTCCCTAGTATCTTTTTTGATTACACCTTCTTGGATGATAATGTCTTAATTTTGGATCACTATTTTTTTATAAAAGATTTTTCTAATATCTTTGAGGCCTTCCAGAAGGATATTTTTCTTTCTCCAAAACCCCTGGCTGCCTATTACCGGCCCATCCAAACCATTTTTTTAATGATTGGGGCTCATTTGGGAGGGAAAAATCCCTTTGGCTACCATATTTTGAGTATTCTCTGCCATATTTTGGCTGTTTTTCTTTTGTTTTTCTTTCTTTTGAAACTGAATTTTAACAAAAGCCTTTCTTTCTTTTTTAGTCTTTTATTCTTGGTCCACCCTGTTTTGACCTCAGCCGTTGTTTGGATTCCTGGCCAAGTAATTTTACTTTTAACCGTTTTTGTTATAGGTTTTTTCATCTTTTTGAGAGAATATTTCTTAAGAGGAAGGTGGTATCATTACCTTCTTCAGTTGGTTTTCTTTGCTTTGGCTTTATTTACCCAAGAACCCGCCCTAATAGCCTTTTTCCTTGCCTTCTTTTTTATAAAACTCGTCCTCAAAGAAAAGCTTCTTTCTTTAAAATGCGCAAAACTCACTTTAGGGTGGCTCGGTGTATTGGGTCTTTGGCATTCACTGAGAAGTGCAGCCATTGGGGGAAAATTCTATATTCTCACTTTTGGAGAAATGTTAAAATCCATCTTCTACAACTTACCTGCTCTTTTCCAGTATTTAGGAAAGGTCTTTTTTCCTTTTAATCTCTCCACTCTTCCTACTATAAAAGATACCACCTTTTTATATGGAATTTTGGCAATTTTTCTCTTGGCCATTCTTTTCTTTTTAACCAAAAGAAAAAATTTAAATTTAATGATTTTTGGTTTAATTTGGTTTGGGGGATTTTTGGTTCCTTCTTTCGCCCAACCCAATCCCCATATTCCCGCCAACTTTAGTGAACACCGAATTTACCTTCCCTTAATTGGCCTTATCATTTTTTTGGCAGAATTGGTGCCCTTTAAAAATATAAATTTTAAAAAGAGGATTTGGCTTAGTTTGGCAATAATATTGTTAATTTCATTTTCTCTCCTTACGGTTTTCCATAGCCATCATTTCAAAAACAGAATCTCTTTCTGGGAAAATGCAGCCAAAAATTCTCCTCATTTGCCTCTGGCTAGAAGAAATTTAGGGGCAATGTATTATTTAGATGGAAAACTCGCCAAAGCAGAAAAAGAGTATAGGGCCGCCCTTTCTTTAAATCCTTTTGAGCCTATGGTTCATAATAATTTGGGTTTAATTTATATGGAAAAAGGCGATTTCCAAAAAGCCAAAGAGGAATTTGAAGCAGAAATCAAAATCAACCCTTATTATGAAACCGCTTATTATAATTTAGGAATTTTGTATTATAAATTAGGGAAAGCTGAAGAAGCCAAAAATTTGTGGAAAAAAACAATTGAAATTAATCCTGATTATTTAGATGCTTATTTTTCTCTCTTTGAATCCTATTTAAAAGAGAAAAATTGGGAAAGGGTTAATTATTGGGCAAATAAACTTCAAGAAAAGGGAATTAAAATTGATCTGGATAAATTAAAAATTTTAGAATCTCAAAAATAATTTTATGGAAAAACCCCCATTAGTAAGTTTGGCTCAAAAAGCAGTGGAAACCTTTATTAAAGAAAAAGAAATCATCTCTGCTCCCCCTGATTTCCCAAAAGAATTTTTAGAAAGAAAATCAGGAGTCTTTGTTAGTATTCATAATAAAAAAGAAAATTGTCTCAGGGGCTGTATTGGAACCTTTTTGCCCAGCCAAGAAAATATCGCTACCGAAGTAATTAAAAACGCTATTTCTGCTGCCACCCAAGACTCCCGTTTTCTACCAATAAAAAAAGAAGAGCTTCCTTTCCTTTCTTATACGGTATATATCTTAAATCCTCCTCAGTTAATAAAAGATCTTTCTGAATTAAATCCTAAAAAATATGGTATAATTGTAAAAACAGTTACTGCCGCCACCCCGAAAACCGGATTACTTTTACCAGATTTGGAGGGTATAGATACTGTAGAAAAACAAATTTTCATTGCCTGCCAAAAAGCAGGAATTAATCTTGAAAAAGAAAAAATTTTAATTTATAAATTCTCAGTAGAAAAATACGAAGAAAATGGCCAAAAAAGGAAAAAAGAAAAAACTTAAAAAGATAGGACAACTTGAGCTACCTTTGAAATTGGCTAACGATATTCAAAGAATTGTCAATCACTATTTTTATACAAAAGGGTTAACAATCAAAGAAATTAAAGAAAACGCCAAGAAAAAAAAGATTATTTATGCTCGCCATGTAAGGGCTGCCAAGCAACTTTTAGAATTGGCTGGTTCTCTTAAAAAAGCCCTGAAGGCTATAGATAAGGTGGCCGAATGGGCGAAATCGAGAGATTTGGATTATACTATTGAAACCGTGTTTAAGAGATGGCTGGAATTAGATAGATTAAAGCCAAAAGATGTTGTAAAAAAGCCCTACTTTCAGGGCAACCCAATGGTGTGGTCAGAAACCAAGAAAAAATGGTATGTGATTTCTCCAGAAGGAGAGTGGCTAGAATTTGCTGGAAAAGAAGAAGATATTGAGTGGAAAACAATTAAATAATTCTAATATTATTCGCATGATATTTGCATTATGTTAACCTATTACGAACTCAGAAAAGGAACAAA
>CAZJJV010000013.1:0-2539 GCA_964546415.1 uncultured Candidatus Saccharibacteria bacterium | reverse complement strand
ATTCGCATGATATTTGCATTATGTTAACCTATTACGAACTCAGAAAAGGAACAAAATTTATTTATCAGGGACAACCCTATGAGGTTTTGGAATTTCGCCAAATGAAAAAAGCCCAAGATGTGGTAGTGGCTCAAACCAAAATAAAAAACCTTATCACTGGTCAGGTTTTAGAAAAAAATTTCCATCAAAAAGATGTTTTTGAAGAAGCAGAAATTGAAAAGGTTAAGGTGAGGTTTATCTATTCTAAAAAAGGCAAGTTTTATTTTTGTTTGGTTGAAAATCCCTCAAAAAGATTTGAGTTATCTGAGGAACAAATAGGAGAAGGAGTAAAATTTTTGAAACCAGATTTAATTTTAGATGGCCTGGAATTTGAAGGAAAAATTATTAATGTTTCCCTTCCTATTAAAGTTCAATTAAAAGTCATTGAAGCCCCGCCCGGAATCAAAGGAGGGAGGTCCCAACCTGGAACAAAACAGGTAACCGTGGAAACTGGAGCCAAGGTAAATGTGCCCTTATTCATTAAAGAGGGAGATATAATTGAGGTTAATACTGAAACCAAAGAATATGTAAAAAGGGTAGAATAAAAAGTTTTAAGGTTTATCTTCGAACCAAAGTATAAATTCCCCTACTTCCATTGTAAATTAAGCGCCAATTCCGATCTGCATCATCTTCAAAATCTGCTTTCCCGTGCCTTCTGGCTGCCTCAAAAAATATCTTGGCTTCGTTAAAATCTAAATCATACTTTAAATATTCAATTCCCGCCTTTAGGTTTTCCTCATATTCCACAGTAAAACCGTGGACGTTTACTTTTTTGATAGCCATTTTTTTAAAATTTTAAAAAAGACCTTTATTAACTAAAAAATATTTCTACCTCTTTAAGGTTGAAAATCTGCCACTTGCCATTCATTTTGATCCAGTATTCTACTTTTATATTGTGCTTCTTTTGGATTTTTTTAAGAGCTTTAAATTGCTTAAAATCATGATTGCCGGGATACCATCTTTTTTTGTTAGTGTGTTTTACCTCAACCAGTTTTTTGATCTTGCCATTTTTTCCCAAAACAAAAAAATCCGTAGCCCCACCAATGGCTACCTTAAATACACTCTCAGGAGAGTGTTCGGCAAACAAAATCTTTTTTGCCTCGTATTCTGCCCGATAACCTTTTTTCATCTCAACTTCATTTTAATAAATTAAATCTAAAAAATAAAGAATCTTTATAAAAAAAGGTTAGCCAAACCCAAAAAGGCAAAAAAGCCACAAACATCAGTAGCGGTGGTAATAAAAATGGTGGCCGAAGAAGCAGGATCTTTGCCCAATTTTTTCATAATCAGGGGAATGAGGGCGCCAAAAAAGCCGGCAATTACAAGATTAACAATCATGGCTATGGCCACTATTAAACCCAGCATCGGACTTTTATTCCAAAGGGTGGCTACCAGAGCCACTAATCCACCGTTAATAATACCATTTATCCCACCAGCCACCATTTCGTTGATAATCACCTTTTGGACTCTTTTTGGCTCAATCTCTTTAAGAGCCAATCCCCTTACCATCACCGCCAAGGTCTGGGTGCCAGCGTTTCCTCCCATACCAGCCACAATGGGCATATAAACTGCTAATAATACATAGGCAGAAATTGTTTTTTGAAAAAGGCTAACCACTGAAGCCGCCAAAAAAGCAGTAGCTAAATTTATAATCAGCCACCGGTATCTATTTTTTACTTTCACCAAAGGAGGATCTAAGACATCTTCCTCCTCGCTTACTCCGGCAAATCTCTGTAAATCATTGACAGATGCCTTTTTTAATAGTTTTAGAACATCGTCAGAATAAATAATTCCCAAAATGCTTCCATCGTCATCTAAAACAACAATTTTGTCGTGAGGGTGGCTTTTAAAGGTTTCTATCACCGCTTTTTCATCTTCATCATACTTCACAGAAGGAACCTTTTTAATGTAGTCCCTCGCCCTTTCTTCTTTATTAACTAAAGCAAGCCTATAAAAAGGTATCTCCCCTATTAAAAAGCCTTCTCTTACTACTAAAATGGCTGGGGGCTTCCCCCGCTTTTTTTCATACTCTTTGACTATTTTATAAAGTTCTCCAAAGGAAATATCCTTGTCTATTTCAATATAATCCAAACTCATCAAACCAGCGGCTGTTTTAGGATTAAACCTTAACAAAAACTCTATTTTCTTTCTAATCTCTTGGCCCAACTTTTTCAAAACCCTGTTTGCTCTTTTTTTGTTTATTATCTGCAATAAATCAGTGGCACTGGTGGGATCTAAATAATCAATCATTTCAATTAATTCTCTATCACTTAATTTATCCATGATCTTTTTTTGGATCCTTTTGGGCAAATTTAAAATAATAAATCCCTGTTTGTTTTCAGGGATTTCTCTAAAAATTTTTACCCTTTCTAAAGGAGAAGACAATAATTTATATATTAATTCTTGTTCTTTCTTTTCTGTCATTTTTATTGAGAAAAACCAGATTTATTCTATTTTAGCAAACCCCAAAAGAAAATTAAACCTTGTTTAAGGGGCCTCA
>CAZJJV010000012.1:0-13532 GCA_964546415.1 uncultured Candidatus Saccharibacteria bacterium | reverse complement strand
TTGTGGTTTTTTGAAAATTCGAGGTAATTTGAGGAATCTGAGGGTCTGTCCCGGGTCTGTCCCTGGTCTGTCCCGGGTCTGTCCCTGGACTGTCCCTGTTTTTTTGGTAAAATAAAAGAAACATATAAAAGAATATGAGGGAAGGGAGAAATTTTTATAAAGGAGGTTTTTGGCACATCATTAGTCGAGGAGTGGCTCAACAGAAAATCTTTCAAAAAAAAGAAGATTTTGCATTTTATCTTTATAAAATCAAAGAAACTTTAAAGAAACATCCCCTTGCCATTCACAGTTATAATCTAATTTCAAACCACATTCACCAACTTATCGAACAGACCAGTCGAGTTCCCCCAAGTAAATTTATTGCCAGTCTTCATACTAGTTTAGCAGTTCATATTAATAAAAAATATTCGCGGGTTGGGCACCTCTTTCAAGATAGATTTAAAGCAAAGGAAATTGAAGAGGCCGCTCTTGTACCTGTTTCTTTGTATATAAATTTAAATAAAGTTTTAGAAAAACTTCAACATTTTAATAGGCCCAAGATTTCAAAGCGAGAAGTAGAAAAACTTTTAAAAGAGGCCGAAAGAGATCCTTGGAGTAGTTATCCAGTCTATCTTGGGTTAAGAGAAGATGGAGTCACTCAAGCAAATTATATTTTGTCTCTTATTTCTGATGATATTGAGAAAGCCAGAAAAGAGTATCGAAAATTAGCTGTTCATTATCTGACCACCGGCTATTTCCTTAAAACCCGTGATCTAATTTTCGAAATCTGAGGATGAAATTCGAGGAAATTTGAGGGTCTGTCCCGGGTCTGTCCCTGGACTGTCCCTGGACTGTCCCTTAATGTTTTTAGTTTGATAAAATAAAAAAAGTAATCTTGAAATTGTTTTTAATCTTGTTTTATTTTTATGAAAATTAAAGAAGAAATTTTTAGGTCTTACGATATTAGGGGGATTTATCCTTCAGAGGTTAATGAGGAGGTGGCTTTTTTTGTTGGCCGGGCTTTTGTTCGTTTTTTAAAGAAAAAAAATCCCAAAATTGTTATAGGGAGAGACAATCGTCTTTCTTCTGATATTCTTTTTAAGAACCTTTGCCAAGGAATTTTGGAGGAAGGGGGAAAGATTTTGGATATTGGTTTGGCCCCTACCCCAATGTTTTATTTTGGGGTGGTGAAATTGAAAGCAGATGGAGGTATTCAAATCACAGCCAGCCATAACCCGCCAAAATATAATGGTTTCAAATTGGTAAGAGAAAAAGCTTTTCCGATTGGCAAAAAAAGCGGCTTGAAAAAAATTCAAAAAATTATTCAATCTTTGGTTGAAAAAAAAGAAAAAATACCTGAAGTTAAAAAAACCAAAGCTTTAAAAAAGGATATTTTGAGAGAGTATTTAGATTTTTGTTTTAAGGGATTTGATCCAAAAAAATGGAAGGGATTAAAAATAGTGATAGATACGGCTAATGCGGTAGGGGGAATTTTATTACCAGAGCTAAAAAAAAGATTGCCCTGCCAGGTTTTTCCTTTGTTTGAGAAACTTGATGGTTCTTTTCCCAATCATTTGCCAGACCCTCTGAAAAAAGAAAACATTAAAGTTCTTAGTCAAAAGGTGAAAGAAAAAAGAGCAGACTTGGGAGTGGCCTTTGATGGAGATGGTGATAGGATTTTGTTTGTCGATGAAAAAGGAAAAATGGTTTCTGGTGATTTAATCTTGGCTTTGATTTCTTTTGTTTTATTAAAGGAAAAACCAGGGTTAAAAATTTTATACGACATTCGTTCAACTAAAATTGTGAGAGAAATTATTAAAAAATACAAAGGCAAGGGTTATGTTTGTCGGATTGGCCACTCATTTATAAAAGAAAAAATGAGGAAAGAAGATATCTTTTTTGGGGGCGAGTTTTCTGGACATTATTATGCCAAGAGAGCCTTTTTTAGCGAAGATCCTTTTTTTGTGATGTTTAAGGTTTTGGAGGTCTTGAGTCAAGGAAAGAAAAAACTTTCTGAAATCTTGAAACCCTTCAAAAAATATTTTCATTCTGGCGAAATCAATTTTTCGATAAGTGACAAAGAAAAGGTTTTGAGATTTTTAGAGAAAAAATATCAAAAAGGAAAAATAACCAAACTGGATGGTTTAAGAGTTGATTTTAAAGATTGGTGGTTTTTGGCTCGGCCCTCTGGTACGGAGAATCTTTTGAGATTGGTTGTTGAGGCAGATAATAAAAAATTAATGGAAGAAAAGAAAAAAGAGCTTTCTCGGCTCATTTCCTCTTTCTAACTTTTGAATCTAAAAATTATTAAAGAAGACCCATTTTTTGTTTAACTTCTTCTAGGGTAGACTGGGCAATAACCTTTGCTCTTTTTTGCCCTTGATTCAAAATTTCTTTTACATACATTTCTCTTTGAGAGAGCTCTTTCTTTTTTCTTCTAAAAGGCTCTAATTTTTTCACCAATAATTCAATTAAAGATTTTTTAAATTTGGCATAACCTGTTCCCTTAAATTCTTTTTCCAGTTGTTTAATAGATTTTTTAGAGAAAAGAGAGTAAATGGTTAATAAATTAGAAATGCCTGGCTTTTTTACGGGATTGTATCTTATGGTTTTTCCAGAATCGGTAACGGCTGTAGAAATTTTTCTTTCGATTTCTTCTGGTTCATCAAAAATAAAAAGGCAACCCGTTGGTTGGGATTTTGACATTTTCTTTTTTGGGTTATTTAGAGCCATAATTTTGGCTCCCCGAGAAGGAAGTTTGGCTTGGGGAATGGGGAAGGTTTGACCGAAGGTTTTATTGAATTTTCTGGCAATGGTCCTGGTTAATTCCACATGTTGTTGCTGATCAGCCCCCACTGGCACTAATTCTGCTTTGTAAAGCAAAATATCAGCCGCCATCAAGATGGGGTAATTTAAAATTCCTGCCCCCACCTTTCCTTTAAATTGTTTTGATTTTTCTTTGTATTGGGTCATTCTTAAAAGATCGCCTACTGGACAAACTGTTCCTAAAAGCCAGGCTAATTCAGTATGCTCAGGAACTTGAGACTGGATAAAGATGATTGATTTTTCAGGATCAATACCGGCCGCTAAATAACAAATGGCGGCTTCTAAAATGTTTTTCTGAAGTTCTTGGGGCTTGTAGGGGATAGTGATGGCATGGAGGTCAACAATTGAAAAAATACACTCTTTTGTTTCTTGGAGTTCAATGAATTGTTTAATGGCTCCCAAATAGTTTCCAATATGAATAGCCCCAGTAGGTTGGATGCCGCTAAAAACTCTCATAAAATTAAACCTCAATTACTACTGGTAATATTATAGGACGTCTTTGGGTTCTAGAAAAGAGGAACTGGCCAATCTTTTCTTTTATATTATCTTTTACAAAAGCCCAATTCACGGCTCTCCCAGAACCGGTGGCCTTTTCAACAATATGGACAACCCTTTTTCTGGTATCTCGCAAAAGATCTTTTGACTCCCTTAAATAGACAAATCCCCGAGAGATAATATCTGGTGACCCTCTTACTCTCCCTGTTTGACGATCAACCACTACCACAATAACAAACATTCCATCTTTGGCTAACATTTGACGATCTCTTAAAACTACCTCTTCCACATTACCAATTCCCAGGCCATCAACCATTACATAAGAGGAGGGGACAGGTTTTTTTTCAATAAAGATTTTTTTAGGAGAAACATTGACCACTTGACCATTTTCTGCTACCACAATATTTTTTTCCGGAATACCAACTGATTTAGCGATTTCGGCATGAGCCACCAGCATTGAATATTGGCCATGGATAGGAAGAAAGAATTTTGGCTTCATAATTTTGATCATTTTCTTCAACTCTTCTTTTTTGGCGTGCCCCCCAGCATGAATATCCATCATTTTATAATGGAAGACAGTGGCTCCCTGCCGTAATACCTGATCTTTCAACACCTGAACAGTTCTTTCATTTCCTGGGACCACCGAAGAAGAAAAGATTACCGTATCTCCTTTTTTTAATTTCAAAAAAGGATATTCTCTATTGGCAATTCTCATTAAAACTGCTTCTGCTTCCCCTTGGGCGCCGGTGCACAAAAGGACCACCTTAGAATCAGGATATTTTCCCATCTCTTTTGGAGAAATTAGGGTATGTTTTTTGGTTTTTATATATCCTAATTTTTGACAAATATTGACATTGGTTTTCATTGTGTAGCCATCAATAGCCACCTTTCTCTTATGTTTTTCTGAAAGGCTGATGAGTTGTTGGATACGGTTAATCAAAGAAGCAAAGGTGGCAGCAATAATTCTTCCTTTGGCTTGTTTAAAAATTTGTTCTAAATTTTGATAAATGTCTTTTTCAGAAAGAGAATGACCCTCTTCTTCAGCGTCGGTAGAATCAGACATTAAGAGTAAAATTTTTCTTTTTCCAATGGCTTTTAATTTTTCAAACTTGGTTGGCTCGTCGTTTACTGGATGTTGGTCAAACTTAAAATCAGAAGTATGGACAATGTTTCCGATGGGGGTTTTGATAAACAAACCTAGGTTGTCAGCAATATTGTGATTTTGGTGAAAAAATTCTATTTTAAAGGGGCCTAATTTTATTTTTGAACCGTCTTTTACCTCTTCAACCTGAAGTTTTGGTTGCATTGGGAAGTCTGACTGGCGTTTTAAGATAATGGCTTTTGTTAGGCCTGAGGCATAGAAAGGATATTTATGAAAAGGAAACCGATATAAAAGATAGGGTACGGCTCCAATGTGATCGTAGTGTCCATGAGTAAAAACTACTCCGAGAACATTTTTTTCTTTCCCTTTTAAACACTCAATATTAGGGATTACATAATCTACGCCTGGCATATCCTCTTCGGGCAATCTAAAACCCATATCCAACACCAAAATCTCCTTTTTATATTCAAGGAGCATCATATTTCTTCCTACTTCTCCTAAGCCTCCCAAGGGAATAATCCGAAGATTTGATTGGGTAGATTTTTTTGGCATTTTATTTAAAAACAGTGCCCTCGGTGGGAGTTGAACCCACACGGGATAAATCCCACTAGCTCCTGAAGCTAGCGCGTCTGCCAATTCCGCCACGAGGGCTTTTATTTAAATTTTCTTTTTGTTTTTAGGTACCAATTTTCAATATCTATGTATTTTTTAGAAGGATCAATAATGGTTTTAAGGTTAATGCCCTTAATTTCTTTTTTAACAAAATAAAAATGATAAGGATTGCAAAGGAAGACAGCCGGTGCTGTTTTTAGTAAAGTATTTTGAAATTCAATTAAGTATTGATTTCTTTTTGAAGGATCTAAGGTTTGGCGAGCCTTTTCCAGCAATTTATCTGCCTCTTTATTTTCATAGAGCGCCAAGTTCAATCCTGGGTCTTTGGTTTGAGAAGAGTGCCAAAAAGGAAAAGGGTCGGGAATGGCTCTTAACACTTCTCCGAAAAGCAGGCTTTCATATTTTCTGGGTTTGATGAATTCTTTTTCTAGGTCTGAAGTTTTAAAAACCTCAATGTTCACTTTTACTCCTATCTTTTGCCATTGTTTTTTAAGAAGTTCAGCCACCTCTACTAAAATCGGTTGCGCTACGGTGACTAAATTAAACGAAAGGGCAAGCTGTTCTTTTGATCCAGGGAAACAGATTTCATTTAATTTGGCTCTGGTGGTCTTAGAGACAATCCCTGTTCCTGAAGTAAAACCCCAAGGCTCTAAAATATCTTCTTTATATTTTTCTTGAAATTTTATTACTGCTTTTTTTGTTTTTGGACCAAAATAGCCGGTAATTTCTTTTTCGGGGTAAATGTCCGGAAATTTAGATAGGCATTTCTGGAGTTGGGTAACCTCGTTTCCTCTAGAACCCACCTCAAGATCGCTTTTAAATTGGAAGGCCGGCTCTTTTTCAATTGTTTTTTCTCGAAAACCTTCTTCGTTTTCTTTGAAGCCCGCCTCTTCTAATATCTCTTTGGCTTTTTCTAAATCAAAAGGATAGGTTTTTTCTGGTGTTTCTAACTCATAAATTTGGGGCAAAATAGGAGAGTCAACAATTTGAGCCTGATTTTTAAAAATCAATTCAACAATCTCTTTTTTGTTGGTTCCATAATTAAGGGCCTTTCTTACTGCTTCCTCCTTGAAGATTTTTGATTTTTCTGGATTAAAGAAAACAGCAAAATATCTGGGGAAAGAGATAGGATAAAAATTCCATTCTTTTAGGTTTTGAGCTTTCCGGAAATCTGAAAGAGAAAGAGCGTTTATTTTTTCTTTGGTTGCCGCTTCCATTAAATCTTTTTCGTTTTCAAAAAATGAAAACTCAACCCGAGAAATGTAAGGTTTTTTAGCAAAATATTTTTTGTTGGGCGTCAAAACAACCGAACTGATGAAACCTTCTTTTTCGTATTCTAAATTTTCTAATTTATAAGGACCAGAACCGACCGGGTAAAGATTGTAAAGGGTAAGAGGGAAGTTTTGAGGGGTGACGTCTTTCCAAATGTGCCGAGGAATAATTTTTAAGGTGAGATTTTCTAAAAAGCCAGCATAGGGATTTTTTAAAGTAAAGCGAATTCCTAAATCAGAGATTTTTTCTACTTTTACTCCCACCCATTGAGCCCTGAGGGGACTTTTTATGTCTGGATCTTGGATAATGCTAATGGTAAAGATCACATCGTCTGCTGTCAAGGGCTGACCATCAGACCAGTTAAGGTTTTCTTTTAAATAAACCTCCCACACCTTCCCATCCTCTTTTACTTCGTAATTTTTAATCAAATCAGGAACAACCTCTAGTTGGGGGTTATATTTCATCAATCCTGAGAAAATCAACTCTACTAAACTTCTATCTATATCAGAATTGGCGTAAACAGGATTGATGAATCTGGGTTGACCCACAAAGCCTTCTTTTAAGGTGCCGCCGCGGGCTGGTTTGATTTCGGTGTGGGTGAAGTAAAAATTAACGATTAAAAAGACAAAACTTCCCAAAAATAAAACCAAAAAACCAAAGAAAAGTATTTTTTCTGTTTTATTTAAACATTGGCTCAAATTTAAAAAGAAGGTTTTCCACTGTTTTTTTTGGGGCCAGTTTTTGATCCGAAGAGAAAAATAATCTCTGATTTTCTGGAAGATAGACATTTTTAGAGAATAAGATTTAAAAGAGAAAAGACGATAAACAAAGTTCCCAAGATGCAGGTGGCAACAAAGATTTTCTTTTGAATTCCTCGCTGGCTAACATAAAACTCGCCACCTCCTCCAAAAGCCGCTCCCAAAGAACCCCCCCTTTGTTGCAAAAGAATGGCGACGATAAGCAAAACAGAAGTGATGGCCTGGGCTAAGATAAGAAAATTTTCCATAATCTTGAACTAATTTTTACTATTTAGCAACACCAAAAAATAAGGAAAGAACCCAAACAATTAAACTTGTCCAAAAAAGAGGAACTATTCCTTCTATTATCAATTCTTTAAATAAAATGTCAACTATTTCTACCATTATCATATTAATTACCAAAGAGAAAAGTCCCAGGGTCAGGATTCTTAGGGGAAGGGTAATTTTGTTTATTATGGGTTTGATAAAAAAATTGATTAACCCTAATACCAGGCCTGCCAAAAGCAAGGTGTTGATAGGTCCTCTAAACTCTACCCCTGGCACAAACTTTATAGCTAACCAAAGTCCTAATATTCCAGCAATAATTTGAAATAATAATCGAGAAAGATTCATATAGTTATTTTATCAGAAAAAATTTAACTGAGCAACCCTCTCTTGGAATTCCTTTTTGGGGGCAATCCCAGGGTCAGTCTAGGGACAGACCAGGGACAGACCCGGGACAGACCAGGGACAGACCCGGGACAGACCCTGAGTACCCTCTTCTGTTAGGAGCCGTATTCAGGTTTCTTCTTATTTACTCTTGTTCCGGTGTGCTCTAGAGCACGGAAGCTTTTACAGAGGTCTGACCTCTGTAAAACTGACAGAGGTTCAACCTCTGTCAGGGCTATCTTTTAGGGAAATAGGTGCTTTTTTCTTAAATATTGATGATATTTTTTTGCGAAACGATGGGCCTCATCTCTTAGTTGTAAGATTAGGTTGGCTACTTTTTCTGGAAGATTTTTTAATAACAAGGGCTTTTTTTGGTTTTCAACAAAGAGTTCATTTTTCTTTTTAGCCAAAGCAATAACTGGAATTTTAAGTGAGCTTTTTTCAAAAACCTTTTTAGCGGCATTTAGTTGGCTTTTGCCCCCATCAATGAGAACCAAATCAGGATATCCCCACTCAGGGTGTCCCAACCTCCTTTCTAAGCATTCTTTTATCATGGCTATATCATTGGGTTTGCCTGAAATTTTGATTTTGAAACGCCGATAAAAATTTTTATCTGGTTTTCCTTTTATAAAAGTGACCATTGAACCAGTAGCTTGCTGGCCGGCTAAATTAGAAATATCATAGGCCTCAATTCGAGAAATTTTCTTTTTTAATTTTAATATCTTTTTTAACTCCCTTTCTATTAATAAATAATCTTCAAAGAAACTGTTTTGGGAGAGGGTAGGGAAAATTTTACTGTGAGACAAAACCTTTTCTAAATCATTGAGTTGTTCTTTTAGTTTTCCAGCTTTCTCAAACTCTTGTTTTTTGGCTAATTTTTCCATTTCTTTGGTAAGTTTTTTTATTAGAGAGGTTTTCTCTCCTTTTAAAACAGAAAGCACGCTTTGGGTGTTTTTCTTAAGCTCTTTTTTGATTTTTTCTTCAATATTTTCTTCTTTCAAAGATTTTAAAAGACAGGGACCAGGGCAACGATTAAGATGATACCAGAGGCAGGGACGATTTGGTATTTTTTTACAAGAGCGGAAAGGAAAAATTTTTCTTAAAACAAAAAGGGCGTTCTTTAAAGACTTTCCATCCACAAAGGGCCCAATGAAAACAGTTTTTCCTTTTGCCTTTTTCTTTTTGCCTTTTTCCTTTGTCTGGTGGGTCAAAAAAATTCGGGGGTATTCTTCTTTGGTGATACCAACAAAAAAGTAATTTTTGTCGTCTTTCCACAAGACATTAAATTTGGGTTTTATTTTCTTGATCAACTGGGCTTCAAGAATTAAGGCCTCAATTTCTGAATCAGTTTCAAGATAACCCACCTTTTTAACCTGATTAATAAATAAATTATCTCTAAAGGTGGGGGCTTGGAAATGGGTTTTAACCCTTTCTTTGAGGTTTGAGGCCTTGCCAATATATAAAAAACTTCCGTTTTTGAAAGCATATACCCCACAATTTTTAGGAAGTTTTGAAATTTTTTCTTTGGCCAAATATTTAAATTTCATATTAAAACCCAATTTTTCTTGCCGCTATCATAAAAACCAAATAAAGGATTGCGCCAATAATAAAACTTAAATTTATTTTAGGAACAATTAAAAATATCCCTGCCAAGAGCCCCAACATAATAGAGCGGGAAATAGCAATAGCTATTTCTCGATAAATAATAAATTCATCCATTGCTGCTCCCTTTTCTTTAGCTTTTTTATAAAAAATTGTTAGAAAGGGAATACTTGAGGTAGTTTTAGCAAGCTGATAAAAACTGTTGGTCAAAAAAGCAGAGAGGGGATTGAAAACAAAATATTTTCCCAGCCAGGCTCCAGAGGTTAAAAGAGGGCCCACAGTTAAGAGTCTATTTTTTGAAACCTTATCTGCAACCTTTCCCAGATAGAGAATAAATAATAAGGAAATTAAGGAGGCGACAGTGGCGATACCTCCAATAGAAATATAACCGATAGATAAAACCGCTAAAAATATGGGCCATATATAACCCTGAATATCTTCTTCCATTCCGCTGCTAATAATGGCAAGGGTAAAATATTTGTTTCCTCTTTGGAAAACCCTTTTGTAAGCCTTAAGATAAGAATCGGTATAAACTTGATGAAACTCTTTAGAAAGAAACAAGGGAATAACCGAAATAAAAAGGAAAAACAAGACTATGACAAATAAAACATGGTATCCTAAAGAAGCAATGATGGCACCCCCGATTGTGGGAGCAAAAATGGCTGGTAATAATATAGCAGCCCTCACTTTTCCCACCGCCTCGCCTAATCTTCTTTTTTTAGTAAAGCGAATAAGATCAGTATGAAGAGCGGGCCAAAAAAAGATTTCGCTTAAAACAAACAAAATTACTGCCAAAAACACAAAAATGGTAGATTTTTGAAGAAAGAGTAAAGACAGATAAAAACCCCAAACAAAAGGGCAAGAAATGAGCATTGTATGTTTTACCCCAATTTTTGTCATCAGGTGGCCCCCCAAGGGGACTAAAATTCCGTAAAGGCCTCTAGTGGCAGCAAAGAATAAAAGAGCAAGAGGTATTGATTGAAAATGTTGATAAATGTAAATCGGGACAAAGAGAGTAATCAAATCTAAGGCAAAATTTCGAATAGCCACACTAATTGAAACCTTGTTTACTTCACCCCTTAAAAGATGATGCCAAGGATAATGGAAAACAATTTTTGGAAAAACCCTCATAGTTTTATTTTATAATTTTACCTTAAAAATTAAAATTTTTGGGGACAGACCAGGGACAGACCCGGGACAGTCCAGGGACAGACCCGGGACAGACCCTGAGTGCTTGGTGTTTTTATATTTTGGGGTTGAAATTTGAAGCCAAAAAGGATAAAATAAAAATTATGATTAAGGGGAAAGAGGTTATTAAAATTCGCAAGGCTCGGGTCCACAATCTAAAAAACATTGATCTGGACATTCCTAAAAACAAACTGGTGGTAATCACCGGTATTTCAGGTTCTGGGAAATCTTCTTTAGCGTTTGATACTTTGTATGCCGAGGGCCAGAGAAGATATATAGAATCTTTATCAGCCTATGCCAGGCAGTTTTTGGGGGTGATGCAAAAACCCGAGGTTGATAAAATTGAAGGAATTTCGCCGGCTATTGCTATTGATCAAAGAAAGGCCAGCCATAATCCAAGATCAACGGTGGGAACCATTACAGAAATTTATGACTATTTAAGATTATTATATGCTAGGGCAGGGATACCCCATTGTCCCAAGTGCGGAAAAGTAATTTCTCGCCAGACCGTAGATCAAGTGACAAAGGAAATTTTAAAACTTCCTCTAAACACAGAAATTAGGGTCTTGGGTCCGGTGGTGAGGGGAAGAAAAGGAGAATATCGGGGCCTAATTGAAGAAATCCAGCGAGCCGGCTTTGTGAGAATGAGAATTGATGGTGTTTATTGTTTGGTAGAAGAAGCCCTAGGAAAGGAGTTGAAAAAATATAAGACCCACAATATTGAGGTAGTGGTAGATAGATTAATAATAGAAAAAGAGATGGATAAGCCCCGTTTGGTGGATTCTTTGGAAACCGCCTTTAAACTGGGGAAAGGGGTGGCAATTATTCATTGTTTATTGGGAAACAAAAAATCTAAAAAGAAAGAAAAAGAACTTATCTTTTCTGAACATTTTGCCTGTGAAGAATGCGGAATTTCTTTGCCAGAGATAGAACCCCGTTTATTTTCTTTTAATTCTCCTTATGGGGCTTGTCCCTCTTGTCAGGGATTAGGAGAAAGGTTAATCATTGATCCCAAGTTGGTAATTCCCAACCCCAATCTTTCAATTGCCGAAGGAGCCATCTTTCCTTGGGCTCGGGCTTCTCACAAAGTAGGACGCCAAGGATTTTTTTGGTATATGTTGAGAAATTTTGCCGAAAGAGAGAATATAGACCTTTATTGTCCAATAAAAGAGTTATCAAAAGAAAAAATTGATCTCATTTTATACGGAGGCGATGGTTTTGAAGGGGTTATTCCTTGGTTGGAAAGAAGGTATCTGGAGACAGATTCAGAATATACCAGAGAGGAAATTCGCCAATATATGGTAGAGAAAAGATGCGAGGTCTGTAAGGGAAAAAGGTTAAAACCCGAAGCCTTAGCAGTAAAATTTGCCGGAAAGTCCATTGATGAGGTGGTGGAAATGGAAATAGAAAAGGCCCAAGGTTTTTTTGAAGAGGTTTTAATAAATCAAGGCAAAAAAAGAAAGAAACTTTCGCCCCAACAATTTAAAATTGCCCAACCCATAATAAAAGAAATTTTAAATAGGCTACAATTTTTAATAGATGTTGGTTTGGAATATCTAACCTTGGACCGAAAGGCTTCTACTTTGGCTGGGGGCGAGGAGCAAAGGATAAGGTTGGCCACCCAGATTGGTTCAAAATTAACTGGAGTCCTTTATATTTTGGACGAACCATCAGTGGGGCTTCATGCCAGGGATCAGAAGAAACTGATTGAGACCTTAAAAAAATTGCGAGATTTAGGAAATACGGTAGTGGTGGTTGAGCATGATTCTCAAACAATAATGGAGGCAGATTGGGTGATTGATATTGGACCTGGAGCAGGAAAGCATGGGGGAAAAATTGTTTTTGAAGGAACACCAAAGCAATTGTTAAGGGCGCGGACCTTAACGGGTGATTATTTGGCGGGCCGAAAGAAGGTGGAGGTTGAAGAAAAATTAGAACCTCAACCCTCAAAGCCTCAAAAATATTTAATCATAAAAGGAGCCAAAGAGCATAATCTAAAAAATATTAATGTAAAAATTCCTTTAGGAAAATTTGTTTGCGTAACCGGGGTTTCGGGCTCTGGAAAATCTACTTTAGTGAACGATATTTTAGCCCGGGCTTTAATGAAAAAGTTTTATAAATCAAACACAGAGCCTGGAAAGCATGATTTTATTTTGGGCACAGAACACCTTAATAAAGTAGTCTTGGTGGATCAGTCTCCTATTGGAAGAACTCCCCGCTCAAATCCTGCCACTTATATTGGTGCCTTTAATTATATTCGGGACCTTTTTTCTAAAACAAAAGAAGCCAGAGCCAGGGGATATAGACCAGGGAGGTTTTCTTTTAATGTGAAAGGAGGAAGATGCGAGGCCTGTGAGGGTCAGGGGCAAATCAAAATAGAAATGTACTTTTTGCCAGATGTATATGTTCAATGTGCTGAATGTCAAGGAAAAAGGTTTAATAAGGAAACCCTGAAGGTTGAATACCGAGGCAAAAATATTGCCGAGGTTTTGAATATGACAGTAGAAGAAGCCTTAGGGTTTTTCAAAAATATTCCAGGGCTTTATCACAAATTAAAAACCCTTTATGATGTGGGGCTGGGCTACATTGAATTAGGCCAACCCGCTCCTTCTCTTTCTGGGGGAGAGGCCCAGAGGGTGAAGTTAGCGGCCGAACTTTCTAAAAAGGGCACTGGCAAAACTCTTTATATTTTAGATGAGCCTACCACCGGTTTACATTTAGACGATATTAAAAAATTAATATATGTATTAAAGAGTTTGGTGGCCAAAGGAAATACAGTTTTGGTAATAGAACACAATCTTTCAGTGATTAAAAACGCTGACTGGATTATTGATTTAGGTCCAGAAGGAGGAGAGAAAGGAGGAAAAATCATAGCCGAAGGTCCCCCAAAAGAAATTGCCAAAAATAAAAACTCTTACACTGGCCAATATCTCAAAGCAGTCTTTGCCGGCAAAATCTTCTAACCCCCAAGCTAACAGGGGTCAGACCCCTGTCGGACTTGAAATTTTTTGGGAAATGTGGTAATAATTAAATAGAAAGAACCTTAAAAT